>CAIPJU010000889.1 GCA_903865465.1 uncultured Bacteroidota bacterium | reverse complement strand
GCTTTGCATAACGGGGAGGGGTAAGAAATGTATAAGGGTTAAGGGTTTTAAGTATACGGGTTTTCTGGTTTACTGGTTTAAATTAAGAGACTAAAACCTATTGCAGAATAAATTTTAGAGGCTCAGTTTATATTATACCCAAACCTCCTTGTCAGCAAAACCTCCTTCCACCAGCTCTCTTTCTCAATAATAGTCTGGTAATCGATATTCGATTTGAAGATATCAAGGATTGAATACCCGAAGTTTTCCTTTATGTGATCAAATGTAAGTTTCCGGAGTTCGGTATTCCCGCCATGCCCCGTCATAACATAGGACTGCCAACGCCCCAGGATCATGTTTTCTCCATAAGCAGAGCCGACATACATCCTGCCATTGGAGGTATCTGTAATCAGATATACACCTTTCTGATTCTGCAACGCCGTTATCCAGCTCTCCTTTTCAATGACCCGCGAAAGCTCATTCTTTATTGGGTCTCTGATCCATCATCTTCTCAGTCTTTTGTTAAACTATTTGATCTCTAAATACCCCTTCTAAAAATAACAAATTAAGACGAATTTTCAGCTGTATAATATCGCGTTCACATTGTTTACATGGATAAAATTGTTTATTGCTTACGGTTAAAGGTATGCTCTGTTTAACTCAGTGTAAGTTTTTAATTATTTGCATTATAAGGCCAGGCAATTCAAAGAGCCTGCCCAAATATTTATTTGACTTTACTTTTTTGGTGGTGTAACTTTGATTACCATATAATTCGCCAGGGATATCCAAAATAGTGATATTAACTCGATTTCCTTTATTAACTAAAATTCTTAGCTATGAAAACAAAGACATTCTTACTACTGCTCTTGTTGTCAGGACTTTTTATGTCACAGCTTTCTGCACAGACTTTAAAGAAAGGGGCTGTTGTTGCTATTCATACCTATTCCTTCACGCTTAATCCTGATGTTACGCTAAATCAGTTTATTGATTTTATAATGAATAAATACATCCCCGAAAGCGATAAAGATTTCGCTGGCACAAAAATGTATTTATTAACTGCTGACAGGGGAGAGAAGAAGAATCAGATTGGATTTATCATCGTCTTTGAATCTGTTCCGGTAAGGGACAGGTACTATCCTGCTGCTGACAAAACATCACCAGAAGGTGAAGCGGCTAATGCAAAAATGAAGGCTGTAAGTGATGAGATGATGAAATTTGTTATAGACTATACTCCCGTATATACCGATTGGATAGTTAAATAGTTTTTCAGTTCTAAGATAGCTTTGCCTGCATGATTTTTGCTGTTAAAACATTATGAGTATCGGGAATGAATAACAAAAATCTAAAAGAGACGGATTACCAATAAACCATTTTCCCCTCCTTCAAAAGGAGGAGGGACTTTTTTAGAGTTCAAATTATAGGTTGACGGCTATGCCTTGTGACAGGTGTAAATCAGTTTATTTTCAAGCGATACCGAATTTGATGTTAATGATTCCCGATACTCATTTTATTTATTCTGATAAATTACCAACCTTATATTATTGTAATTTTTATTGCTCATTTTTTCTAATTCGATCATTAATCCTGACGGTGTTTCCCAGGTTATTTCAATAATACTCTTTTTCTCTTCACGTCTTAACTCCTTCCCTGCTTTTTGCGAAATGCAATTCTCTATAACGCTTAGTTTTCTTTCAAACTTTTCCTTTATAAACTCTTCAGAAAGAGGATTGAATAAACCAGTCTCATCTTCCCAATCAATAGTGGCAGCCCTGACCAGATCCTTTTCTTTTGTTGCGTAGTACATAATTGAATTTGAAATGAGAGAATCTTCCTTTATTAAATATGATTTGCAAGTGTCTAATGTGTATCTGTTCGGATTCCACCCGGACCCTAATCCAATTTTATGATTTGGCGTAATATCAAAACTGCCCCAGGTTTGTTCTTTCAGATCAATTCTGCTTAATCTCAAATTATTAAAATCGGGCAAGATTGCATTTAGCCTTTTAATAAATATGCTGTCGGCTTTTTCAGTGCCAATTAATCCGGGATTTAATTCCGCTTTATTAACAAAGTAATGTAGGAGTATTTTATTGTTATTTATTTCCATTAAACCAAACAGATGTTTTTCTTTAGTGTGGAATTTTAATAATTCATTGTTTCCCTTTAAGTTTTTACAGCGGTAAGAATAGTACCAGTCGTAAAAACTAATATTTTCTCCTATTTTCTGAATGGTATCTATTGCATCGTTCCTGGCTCTTGCAATATAAGCTGCCTTGCTGGTTTCGTAAATATGCAATAATTCGTTCTTTAAAATAAATGAACTGACTATATGTGGTTTATAGGAGTAATCGGGCTGGTTGAATGTTGTATCTTCATAAATGATAATAAAACCTTTTGGGAAGCCATACCTCGAAAGATACTTTTTACCTGATTGGATATTTTCATAGGTAAAGTCATCAGTACATTTGTTTAGCTTTAATGGATTTGCAATTTCTAAAACCTTGAATGGCTGTGTTAAGTAATACACTGTGTCAATTTTGTTGATCAATGGAGCAGTTAATTCTGTTACATACTCCAAACCAGTATTTACGTCTTTAAACCAGGTTTTTCCGCCCCACTCGCCAAAATCCAGTGAATAAACCCGAAACTTATTATCTTCAAATATTAAATCATCAGTTTTAACTATCGCATCCCATGTATCACTTTTTAAATTAAGCTTATAGCTCCGCTTATTCATATATGGTTTTAAAATGAGGCTGTCATTCTTTTCATAAAAATCCAAATAGGCGGCTTCCATCTCTTTTGGGCAATCAATAACCCTTTCGAGGTGACCATTTGAAAAAATATATAGACACCGTCTTCCATAGCCACCGTATTTTAATACCGGCTGCTCAAAAAGAACATATAATTTATCACGATATTTTAGAGCATGAGTCATTTCTCCTTTTATGCTCACTGTAATGGTATCGCGGTATATAGAAAAGCCGCTTTCAATATTTCTGTCAGCACTGCTGTTATTAACCTGACCATAGGCCGGGACTAAAAACGAGCATTGTAATATCAGAAATATAAAATAGATGTTCTTTACCATAATTTCAGAATCCAGATTTGCTTTTTAATACTGAAACGCAACATACCTGCAAATTCACTTACTGCCAGCTTATGCAGGTAAATTATTATTTACTGGTGAACAGCCGGTCATAACAATATCTAACAAAGATTATACCACTCTTTGAAGTTATTTAAGCAGGGAACCACAGAAACAGGAGGGCTGGCATTATCACTTTTTCAAATACTCATATTAATTAAAACTGATGACTGTTTTATACTCCGGCACAAACCTCGTATTATTGATTTTTAAGAATGTCATCTGGCTGCCAAAATCAGGAATGCTGGAAGGATAGGGTTGCAGATCGACTAAATAGGATGCATTCTTATACATCGGCCGGAAATAAAATACAAACTGACGTGTGGTTTGTGTGGTTAAAAATTTTCTAAGCCCTATCTGCCATGGAATGCCTTTATAAAAATCATCGGCAAAAAGTTCTCCATTCAGGAAAGCCATACCGGTATCACCAGTATAATCTATTACAAGGTAAATATCATTTAAACCTTCAGGAATACTGTCAGGCAAATCAACTACAAGTTTCTTCTGACCCACCATTTCTGTTTTTACCCTGAAGCTGAATTCCGGCTGGGAAATTGAAAAGCTTGTCATTAACTTATTGTTAGACAATAAGCTTATCCGGCCTGATGAAATTTTCGGGGTCCTCTCTATCTTAGGATATACTGAGAGATTGTAGTTGTTTTTATCAGTACTAAGCAGGGTAAAGGAGTCATTTTCCTGTAATATCACTGCGTCAGAGAAGAAGAGATATTTCTTATTATTAAGATTTATAACATATGATTTCAGGGCTAATGCCCTGTTAATGACCAATACCCTTGTTTTGACGCCTCCAGCGCTGACAACAAATTCAGCAAGATCATTGGTGCAGCTCACCAGCCACCGGTACTGGTTTGCCTCAATCTTAGTATTAAGAGTGTTCTCAATTTTTGCACCGCTCTTTGAAAATGAAAATTCTCCTTTAATTCCTTCAGGTGTGAAAAAGACGTAATAAGGGTTGAAAGTATCACCGCTTTTCATCATTAATTGAGCTGTCGCATATTTAAGCAAGGCACCTCCGAGGTTAAAATTAAAAGGGAATATGGCATTCTCACCGCTGATTAGATCAAATCCTCTATGTTCAGGTATACTTATTTCCTCCTTACCGGTTTTTATTTTTAACTGAATATCTTTTTTATCAGTAGTTATTGTATCATCCTGGAAGTTATTCAGAAAGACAAAACCTGAATTTTTATTTACCCGCACAGCATACCGTAAATCAGAAATATTCCCTGGTGTTATCCCTGCTGCCTCTGCTGGCAATACAGTCACCATAGGTGCCAGAAGAACTCCAAAATCATGAACAAAAAAGTGCATTAGTTTCAACCGCTGAAAACCTTCCCTTACCTGTCCGAATTCGCCAATGGGTGACTGGTAATCATATGAAATCTTTGGTAGTCCGTATGCTTCATCGCTGAAATAATTATTCATCCCTCTGGGAGTGGAACCACCGTGATACATATAATAACCTATTCCGTTGGCGCCGCTTCCAAGGCAACGGTTGATCATGGCATCAAAGCTCTTATGTACGACGATGGGACGTCGCGAATAGACCGACGACATACCCGAACCCAGCTCGGCAGGAAAAGCAGGATAATCTTCGGCCTTATATCTGACTGGTGAATAGTCGGGATTTTTATGCATATCCGTGTAAAGAAAGAATGGTGACAAATCTCTTTTCGGAGTCCAGAAAGGATAAGCATATGCCGCTGTCACGGGTATACTTTCATTGGGTATTATTGCAGCATTGCCCCAGCCAGTGGCCGTATAAATAGGGACATCCATTCCAGCCCTTACAGCCAGGGCTTTCAGTACCGACATATGATTATTGCCTAATTCAGCATAGGGATTATCTCCCCTGGCCACACCAACACCTTCCTGTGTCACGGTTAGATCTCTTTCGGAAGCTGTAAAATCAAGCGGCTGGCCCGGATAAGTTAGTCCCCATGGAGCTGCAGAATGCTGGTACTCATTTTCTATCTGAATACCTATAATTGGTCCGCCATCTTTAAAATATAAACCCTTTAATTGTTCACCTATATTTTTATACAAGCGTTCTACATAAAATAGATACTTCGGATCATTCGATCGGATCTCGAGGGCTTTGCCCAGGATCCAATCGGGAAGGCCTCCATTTCTTATCTCCCCATGGCAAAAGGGTCCAACCCGGACAATTACGTTCATATGATATTTTGCACATAGCTCAATAAAATGCCTGATGTCAAAATCCCCTTTCCAATTGAATACATTTTCCTTCTCTTCGTGAATATTCCAGAAGACATATGTGGCAATTGTATTAATTCCTCCCGCTTTAATCTTTCTGATCGATTCATCCCAATACTGACAGGCATACCTGGAAAAAGGAAATTCGCCTGTAACTGGTATATAGGGCTTGTCATTGAATGACAGAAAATAATTATTTACGGAGATCTTATCTCCTTTTGAGTTGGTACCACCAAGTTTGAGATGATCTGAATAGAATCGGGGCTCAGGGACATTTACATCTATTTCATGAATAGTCTGCCCGAAACTTTTTATTGTGACGAGAATCGAAATGACGAGTGATAACAGAAAATATTTCATAATTACATCCGTGTTAATAGTACCTGATTGAAATTCGTGTTGTCATCTAAACGGAATAAAGTTACTAAAAAGCGCGTTGCTAAACTGCCCTTGTAAACCGGCTCCTTCAGGATTGAGATTCAGCCAGATCACTTCAGTATATAGCTTATCTGCCCTGGCGAAGTGTTTCCCAGCCAGTCTCAGATTGCGTCTGATTGAATAGTCAGGTTAACAGAAAAACAAAAACGTATTCAAATTATCGGAAGGCTTTTATGGATAAGGGAAATTGTTTTTTCTTTTTGCAACACTTGATACCTGCAATTATTCCTTATTTCTTAAAAATCCGGAATTGCAAAATTAAGAAAGGTTTCTACTGATCGGCCAGCCACTGTATGTCAACTTTTGAACTGTCAGCCAAAGTCGCTTTGATTGTATTTATTATCCTGTTGAAGTTCTTCATTATGTAATATTGTTCCTCCCGATAGGTATATTGATTCCGCGAATGATTTTACCCGTTAAATTTCTTTAATAACTTTGGCTGGGATACCACCGGTAATTGTATTGTCAGGAACATTTGATGAAACAACCGCGCCTGCTGCCACGATTGAATTTTCGCCAATAGTGACCCCTGGCAAAATGATTGCTCCTGAACCAATCCAGGCATTTTTTTTTATGTGAATATGTCCAACCATCAGGGAATGTCTGTTTTCGGCAGATACCGGATGTCCTTCAGACAAAAGGCTGACTTTCGGTGCAATCAAGACATTATCTTCAATGGTAATTCCTCCCAAATCCAAAAAAGTGCAATCGAAGTTGATAAAAACGTTCTTTCCGATTATTGTATGCTTGCCGTAATTGATGTACAAGGGTGTAAAGACATCAACACTTTTGTCAATATCACTGCCTGTAATCTGGCTTAGTAAGTCTCTGATTTCTTTTGGATTTGATGAATTATTCATCTTAACCAGTAATTCCTTAGTGGCAAATGAAGCTTCACGTAGTTTATATCCATCGGGGTCGGTGGAGAGAATGGTTTCTCCGTCACGTAGTC
>CAIPJU010000888.1 GCA_903865465.1 uncultured Bacteroidota bacterium | reverse complement strand
CTCATCTATCTTGTTATCGATGACTTTGAAAAGCTCTTTGGTCCTGGCTTCATCGCTGCCTTCTACAGTAATAACAAAGCCATCTCTGGAGATCATATAACTTATCTTGTTTTCGTGCTCCGGTCCGCCCTTCATGTCGTAAATAAATCGATCATACTTTTCGTTCTTTCCCTTTTCGCCGGGGCCGCCTTTATTTACAAAATAAGTAAAGGTTTTTCCTCCTTCATTATGAGAGTAAGCAGAATCAGAGCTTATTACAGATATTTTTTCGTTTTTCTCATTGTGGTCATTATCGTCAGAAACAACGGTTACGATCATCTCTTTTCCATCTTTATCCGGATTGTTAAGAGTATCTCTGTCAGAGGTTATTACGACTATGTCACCATTTTTCGTTTTCAGATGTTCTTTCTTTTTTGTGTCATACATCACGGTGTCGATAAGTACTCTGGTGGAACCACCGTCAGAGACTATAACTTTAACTTTTTGTTCATTTTTCTTCGTCTGGCCCGAAGCAGTTGTCACAATGCAGAGAAAGGCAACAAACGAAACAAGGGTTGTTCCGATAATTTTATTCATTATGAGTCAGTTTAGTTTTGGCACGAATTTAGTTCAATAGGACTTATTATGGAGTTAATTTCTGGTTAAATAGAGTTAATGAAAAGTTAAATGGTTATGGGATAAATAGTTTATGATTTAATTTCGCAACATGAACGGAAAGAAGTTTGCCGGCCTGATTGGCATGATGCTTTTATCTATTGTGGGAATAACCTGGGTTCAGTCATTCTGGATAAGGCGCGCCATAACCATTCAAAACGAAAGTTTTAATAATGCTGTTGGGATGAGCCTTGCCAATGCGGCAAATACCATTGAGTCGATGAGAAAGATGAATTTTCTGAATAATATTATGACCAGCGATCCTTTGTTTGTCAACAACATTCAAAAACCAGTCGTAAATGATCCTGCAGAAAGTTCCACTCTTCACGATGACAATGTAAGCCTGCGGATTACCAACAGGTCATATTCGGGTGATATAGAAGGAGGAACACTTACTACGACCGACAAATCATACACTGCAAATGGTGATTCGACAGTGGTTTCCGATTCTGTCTCTTTTCTGATCTCTCCTGATGCCAGCACCGGCAAGATTAATTTAATAAAAAAGGGAGAACGTCAGGGAGCGACAAAAAACCCGGGTGCAGTGCGACAGAATGAATTCGTGAACTGGCTCCAGAGGCGCTCCTCCGAGTTCAAGAACCTTAGCGACCAGATGATAATGGACATATATTCATGGGAACGGACCTTTGATCTGGATAAGAAAGACATTGATTATGCACTGAATCAGTCTTTCTCGTTTAGAAACATTAAGA
This sequence comes from uncultured Bacteroidota bacterium, assembly GCA_903865465.1. Taxonomy (GTDB): domain Bacteria; phylum Bacteroidota; class Bacteroidia; order Bacteroidales; family VadinHA17; genus LD21. Next base: position 654 of record CAIPJU010000888.1, on the reverse strand, counting down.
CTCCATTTGAATATGCTGTTATCAGGGACGGGGTGGTAAAGGAAGGCACCTTCACTAATACGCCCAAAAAGGATTTTCTTAAAAGCAATTATAAGGTCAGGCTCTTCCCCGACAATATTGTCCATCAGGATATTATGTTATCTATTGTTTTCCCTGAGAAGACTAACTACGTTCTGGGAGAGATGATATGGATACTGATGGGATCATTTCTTTTTTCTCTTTTTATCCTCTTCACCTTTGCATTAAGCCTTTATTTCATTGTCAGACAGAAGAAGATTTCGGAAATGAAATCAGATTTTCTGAATAATATGACTCATGAATTCAAAACGCCTATTGCAACAATTTCGCTTGCTGCCGATACTATAACTAATCCGAAAGTTATCAGGGATGAAGCAAGCATCAGGCACTTTATCGGAATGATAAAGAAAGAAAACGCCAGGATGAATAAGAAGGTAGAGACCATACTTCAGATTGCTTCACTCGATAAGAAGGAGATTGAGTTTAAATATGAAAATGTATCCTTGCATTCAATAATCGGGCATGCAATTGATACAATCGACATTCAGGTTCAGCAGCGTAACGGGAAGATAAAGCAAAAACTGAACGCCATTGATGACTTAATATCAGGAGATTCGGAGCATCTTACCAACCTGG
>CAIPJU010000887.1 GCA_903865465.1 uncultured Bacteroidota bacterium | reverse complement strand
GGCCACTTGTAAAAAAAACTACTAAAACTAATTTTACTCCAAGAGATTCATCACCTAACGCGGCTCTGATCTATAATGATAAATACTGGATATTCGGTGGATGGGATTACAATGAAGATTCAAATACCTGGTCGTCAAAAGCTAATGTCTGGAACTCAGACGATGGTATTGATTGGACCCTTATTAATCCAAATCCTCCGTTCACACATTACTCCAGTTTCCTTGTCTTCAAGGATAAAATAATGGTTTTTAACAGGGATACAGCCTTCGTAACAGTTGACGGAATTACCTGGGACCAACAAAGGATCAATCCTTTTTGGGCATTTACCAGGTATATTACATGGAACGATAAACTTTACTGGTTCGGATGGAACCTGAGGGGAGAGTCAGAAGATGGGATAAACTGGACAATTGAACCTACTAATTTACCCTGCGATTCAATTCCTGAACTGCCCGCAATAGTCAAAACTTCTACGAAGCTATTTATGTATGGTGGTACCGGAATGAACAAAGTGTGGTCATCATATGACGGACTCATATGGGAAAAAGTACTTGACAAAGCCCCATGGCAACCCAGGAAATGGTTCGATTATACATTTTTCGACAACAAAATGTGGATGATAGAGGGTAATAATGAAGATCCCGCCGATTCAATAAACTTCGGGAACCTCAAGGATTTCTGGTACTCTTATGATGGAATAAAATGGGTTATGCTCGACACTATTCCTGAATTCGAAAACAGGCATGGTTCATTCATGTGGAACGATGGGAACAGGGTACTTATCTCATCAGGATTCGGAAATAATATTAGAAGCAGGATGCACAATGATATCTGGGAATTGAATAAGTCACTAAGTCTCACTTCCAATACAAGTATTTTCAGCCAGATGCTCACTCCATGCGCCCCTGTCTCCGACATCTCCTATATAGTAAGGGGGACCTCAGATGTTACGGTTACCGGATTGCCGGGTGGCGTGAAGAGTAATATGACAGATGGTCTTTTAACCATTTCGGGTGTTCCATCGAAACCTGGAAGCTATAATTATGAAATCATCCTTAATGATTCGTTAAATCAGGTAGGAGCCTCAGGGAATATAACAATTTCTGCCGATGCAGATTTATCATTGATTTCTGATGCTGGAACCGATAAACAGGTTTTCTGCCTAAACAATCCACTGGGAAATATCCAGTATAATCTAACCAATGCTATTGGCGCTCAGGTTATTGGCCTGCCTGACGGCGTCACAGGCCTTCTGGGGAACGGGGTATACACTATCTCCGGAAAACCTTCATTATCCGGGGTTTTCAACTACACAATTACGGCAACAAGTAATTGTATCTCTCCCAGGCTTACAGGATCAATTACAGTCTTGCCCGAAACAACAATTTCACTTGCTTCAGACCCGGGGAGTGCTGATCAGTTTCTTCTTGTTAATACTTCTATGAAAGAAATTTCATATGTTACAAATGCAAGCAATGAGATATCTGTCGGGGGATTGCCTGATGGAATTTCCTTTACCTATTCAGAGGGAGTACTCAATTTCTCAGGAAGGCCAAATCAGACAGGAGTATTCAATTATAAGATATCTTCCACCGGACTTTGTTCCTCAGCCGAAACGGAAGGGATTATAAACATTAATAGTTATCAGATCTTCCCAAATCCTACAACGGGAGGCTTAACTATTCTTAATATCGGGAATTTTGAATTGAAGGTTTATGATTTGTCTGGTAATCTGATTTTTAATAAGTTATACACCGATTATTATAAAGTTTTTCAAAAGGATTTTTCCAACATTCTGAGTGAAGCAGGTGTTTACCAGTTCGTGATTACTAACCGGACTACCGGACTGGTCAGCCGACAGAAAATAGTATTCCTTCATTGAAACTTTTTAATACCCCCGCATATGCTGTTTATTCATGAACTGGCAGATGTTTCGTCTGTAAATATTGGAGCTGATACAAGGGTGTGGCAATACTCTGTAATTCTTTCCGACGCTAAAATAGGTGAGAACTGCAATATCTGTGCCCACACTTTTATTGAGAATGATGTCATCATCGGCAATTATGTGACAGTAAAGTGTGGTGTTTATATTTGGGATGGCGTGACTATTGAAGACAACGTTCAACTCGGACCGAATGTCACTTTTACAAATGATAAATATCCAAGAGCCAAGCAGAAATTTGAACTGAAGCGCACACTTATTAAAAGAAATGCCTCTGTTGGTGCAGGAGCTGTTTTACTTGGAGGAATCATTATTGGCGAAAATTCGATGATAGGAGCTGGAGCTGTTGTAACCCGCGATGTACCTCCAAATACTTTGTGGTATGGAAATCCTGCCAGGCAGCAGGGTTTTGTTATGGAGGACGGAACCGTCCTGTCAAATGATATGATCGATAGGAATGGGAACAGGTACAAGAAGGTCAATGGCAGTTTTATCCCTCACAATAAGCCTTGATTGCTGATTTTGTATTAAATCCTGTCTTTCTGAACTCATCTCCTGCAATAAAGGTACTGCTTGTTTTTATCTCCTTGAATGTATGATAAATAATAACCGGGGAAAAGTAATCTGGTATGTAAGTCATTACATCGGTCCACCTGAGTTTGATACCCATTCGAGAGCCCTTAAATTTACTCAGTATCTTCAGGATGCAGGTTATGAGGTAATTATCTTTGGTTCAGCTTACCTTCATAATAAAAACATCGATCTTATAACTGACAGATCTGTTTACCTTGAAAGGAATTATGGTGACTTTAAGTTCGTCCATATAAGATGCCATAGATACAAAACCAATGGTATATCGAGGTTTTTTTCCCTGTTTCAGTTTTCTGCAAGATTATTTTTACTTAAGTCGAAGTTCAGGAAACCTGATTTTATTATCCACACAGCTCAGGTTCCTTTTGAAAACCTTGTTCTTCGCCTTGCCCGCTCCCTGAAGGCAAAGTATATCAGCGAAGTTCTCGACCTCTGGCCGGAATCGTTTGTTGCTTATGGCCTTATAAGCAGGAAGAATCCTCTTCTTGCATTGGCTTATAAATCAGAGAGATGGCTTTATTCAAAGGCTGATAAAGTTATCTTTTCCATGGAAGGCGGGAGAAAATATATTACAGACAAGGGATGGGATAAGGACAATGGCGGAACTATTGATCTGAAAAAAGTGGCCTATATTAATAACGGAGTCGATCTGAAGTCTTTTGACGAGAATAAAATATACTGTAAAACCGAAGATCCGGACCTTGACAATGAAAATATCATCAGAGTCACCTATATAGGTTCTATCAGACATGTTAATAACCTCCGCAAATTAATCGATGCTGCCGCTCTTCTTCTCCATTATTCAAACATTAAATTTCTGATTTACGGTGACGGCGGCGACAGGAAAATACTTGAAGAGTTTTGCACTAATAACAGCATTGATAATGTGATCTTCAAACAAAAATGGGTTGAACTTAAATATGTTCCTTATATTCTGTCAAGAAGCTCCCTGAATATTGTAAATCACATGCCAAATGATATCCTGAGATACGGTGGAAGTCAGGGGAAATTATTCCAGTACATGGCGGCAGGGAAACCTATCTGTTCAAATCTCGAAATGGGTTTTTGTAAAATTAAACAACATTCACTTGGGGTATCACATAATTTCGAAACTGCCCGGGAATATGCTGACGCAATTATTTCAATTTTATTTGCCGACAAAGAGGTATATGATGGTATGTGCAAGAGAGCAAGGGATGTTGCAGAAGAATTTGATTATAAATATCTTAGTGAAAAACTGAAATTGGTTCTTCAATCCTGTTAAGGGTATTAGTGTTTTAAGCTTGCTGATGATATGATATACAGGACTGCATTAAAGTCGGAATATAGAATTCTGGCAGACATACATAACGAGGCATTTGGAAGTTTCTTTCTCACCTCCCTGGGAATCAGATTCCTCAGGGTATATTACAAAGCCAGCCTGAAAAGCAAAAACTGCATAGCCACCTGCGCTCTTTCTGATGAAGGTGAAATTATCGGATTCTGCCTTGGATCATTCGTTTCGCACGGACACCATACCCGCCTCATCGCTTCTAATGCTCCTTTGTTTATTCTTGAGGGATTGTTAATAATATTTTCAAAACCTCTGGCAATATTGAGGTTGTTAAGAAACCTCGACAAGAAAATAGCAGGCATTACTGACGATGGAAACTATTCTGAGC
>CAIPJU010000886.1 GCA_903865465.1 uncultured Bacteroidota bacterium | reverse complement strand
TCCTGAAAAGCTGAGCATCCCCGATCAGAGGATGAAGGCTTTCATCGACCCGGTTGAAATATGGGATTATATAAGTAATACGAAGCCCGAGAAACAGCGGGTTAGGGATGTTATTGCAAAATCGCTCGATAAGCAAAGACTTACTCTCGAAGAGACAGCAGTTCTTGTAAATGCCTCCGGTACTGATCTTATTGATGAAATAAAAGAGGGTGCACGTGAACTGAAACAGAAAGTATACGGCAACCGTATAGTTCTTTTTGCTCCCCTTTATGTTGGAAACAGATGTGTTAATAATTGCAAATATTGCGGTTTCAGAGCTTCAAATACTACTGCAATCCGTAAAACTCTCAGCGATGGTGAACTGATTAAGGAGGTTGAGGCTCTTGAGGACAACGGGCAGAAACGTCTGATACTTGTTTACGGCGAGCATCCCGATTATTCACCTGAATATATAGCTCATACTGTAAAAACTGTCTATGGAGTTAAAAGAGGCCATGGAGAGATCAGAAGGGTTAATATCAATGCTGCTCCTCTCGACATTGAAGGATTCAGAGTAGTCGGGCAATCGGGAATTGGTACATATCAGATCTTCCAGGAGACCTACCATCCTGAGGCATACAAACTCTATCATCTTGGAGGAAAGAAGACAGATTATGAATACCGGCTTACTGCCCTCGACAGGGCACAGGAAGCAGGCATTGATGATGTGGGGATAGGTGCTCTTTTTGGTTTGTATGACTGGCGCTTTGAAGTACTCGGACTGATTCGCCATACAAACCATCTGGAAGCTTGTTACAATGTCGGCCCTCATACGATATCTTTTCCCAGGATAAAGGATGCAGTCAGTCTGAATCTCGAAAGGAAATATGAGACTTCTGATGAGGATTTCAAGAAGCTTGTGGCTATTCTCAGGCTTGCGGTTCCCTATACGGGCCTTATCCTTACTGCACGTGAAACCCCGGATGTCAGGAGGGAAGTGATGCAGTTCGGCGTTTCACAAATTGACGGAGGAACCAAGCTTGAATTGGGATCATACTCTGATACAAAAAATGAAGAACAGAATCTGAACCGTGAACAGTTTAAGATCAATGATTCCCGTTCACTGGCCGATGTTATTGATGAACTGCTGGAGAGTGATTACATACCCTCATTCTGTACCTCATGCTACAGGATGGGAAGAACGGGCGAACATTTCATGGAGTTCTCAGTTCCCGGGTTTATAAAAAGATTCTGTACACCCAATGCCCTGCTTACACTTGCTGAATATATATGCGACTACGGACAGGGAGATACTATTGAAAAAGGATGGAAGGTGATCTATCATAATATGGAGAAACTTGAGCCATCAGTTGCCACAGATACTAAGGAGAAGCTTGAAAGGATTAAAAAGGGAGAGCGTGACCTATATTTCTGAGATAAAAGATAAGTTGCTTAGGTTCTGATTAAGTGCCAAAAATTTTATAAACTTAAAAATTAACTTCTAACTTCTTTTGCATTTACTTTAAAACTCTGAATATGATAAAAGTAATTGGCATAAAAGTCATCGACAGGATAAAGGAAGCAGGCCTGACACAGGGAATTCTGTCAAAGTACGCAGCCCATATTATATCGAGGCTTGGATTTCACGAAGTGACTGACTCGGTATGTAGCAGGGAAGCCTGTATAGTTCTGCATCTCGATGGTGAAAATGATGAGACCGTGAATATGATCTCTGAACTTAAGTCTCTGGGAGGAATTGACATTCGTCAGATTACTTTTTCACCGGAAGAGCTGGGTTCAGGAAACATTGTAAGCAGTAAGGGAGCTGAGATTCTTGGTGTTCTAGTTGAGAGGGAACCAGAACTGGCAGGCAAGGTACAAAAAATATTAACTTCTTTCGGATGTAATATCCGGACCAGGCTTGGGGTAAATGAAAGCTTTTTCGGAGAACCTGCCGGACTCATTATTCTCGAACTGATTGGAGATGAAGAACAGCGTCTTTTCCTTGAGAAGGAACTGAAGAAACTCGGAAAAGTTCATGTACGGACGATGGCATTCTGATATTTTGCCAACATTTTTCAGCTAAAACTTCCTGACAGGTAATCTTTGGTTAACTGCTCTTTTGGATTATTAAAGAATTCTTCTGTCGCACCCGATTCGACTATTTTTCCCATATACATGAAAATTACGTTGTCAGAAATTCTTCTGGCCTGACGCAAAGTGTGAGTAACAAGTATTATTGTATATTTTTCCTTCAGCCTTACAAACAATTCTTCTATCTTCCTGGTGGAGATTGGATCGAGTGCTGAAGTTGCTTCATCACCCAGTATATATTCCGGTTCAATTGCAAGTCCGCGTGCAAGACATAATCTCTGTTGCTGACCTATCGACAAGCGGGAGGCAGATGTCCTGACACGGCCACGTACTTCATCCCAGAGTCCCACATATTGCAGATATTGAATAACTGTCTGATTCAGAGCCTTCCTTCTTTTAAGTTTATGAATCCGCGGACCATAAGCCACATTGTCGAATATCGACATTGGCAAAGGGCACGGACGTTGGGCAAGAAGTCCCATTTTCTTCCGGACATCGATAACTTCTACACCTGCATTGTAAATATTGCTGCCATCGACGAGAACTTCACCGCTGATTTTGACCTCTGGCGTCTCATCATGCATCCTGTTAAGGGTTTTCAGCAAAGTGGATTTACCGCAGCCCGATGGGCCAATAATGCAGGTAATACTCTTTTCCGGAATAGTCAGATTCACATCATTGAGAATATGATTATCACCTATCCTGACATTAAGGTTTTTGATTGTAATGGCAGGAGTTGCTGTCACTTTTCTCAGGATCGTCTGGTTGAAAGGCTCCTGGAATATTGGTGTTTCTTTGGCTAAACCATTATTCATTGGGATCATATTTTGTGTTTTGAGTATTTAGAACTGAAATAGCGTGCTCCAAAGCTTAATAGCAAGATTATTATAGTCAGTATCAGAGCAGAAGCATAAGCCCGGTTTTGGACTTCCTCAACCGGACTGCCAAGTTGAAAGAAGATAGAAAGGGGCAGTGTTGCTGCAGGTTGATTAAGGGCATGAGGTATGTTGTCGGTATATCCTGCAGTGAAGAGAACGGTGGCAGCATCGCCAATGCCTCGCCCGATTCCAAGCAATATGGCGTTTACAAGGCCTGGCATAAGCTGCCGGATGAGTACTTTAGTCATTTCATAACGGGTTGCTCCAAGTGAAAGCAGCGCATCGGGAAGATCGCGGGGAAGAAGCCTTGCAACTTCATCGAAAGACCTCATCATAATCGGCATTATAAGAAGGGATACTGCAATAATCCCTCCAAGCAGGGAAGCTTTTATGCCAAGGTAAACCATTAGGGCAAAGCCGAATGCCCCATATACTATCGACGGAACTCCAAAAAGAATATCCAACGACAAACGGATGACTCCGGCAAAAACAGAACCTGGTCGCAGGTAAAAATTTATAAACATTACGGGGGGAACACTAAGAAAAATTCCAATAATGAGTGAACCTCCGATTAGATAGAGTGAGCCTGCAATAGCATTCAGAACGCCGCCCTCCTTACCAAGATAAAACCCTCCTCCGGGCAGTTTAGTCACCATGTCGATGCTGAGAGCTGGAAATCCCCTGTATACTATTGTGCCCAGAATAAAAATCAGAATAGCCATTATTGTAACAGCTGCTGCTATCATTAAAACCCTGAAAAAAGATTCTTCCTGTTTTCTTGTGTCAATCATTATTCTGAAGTTAAATTAGAAACTGTATCTTTTTTCTATCTGATTCAGTGCAACCCGTGAAAGCCCGTTGAAAATGACTATTATAATAAAAAGAAGGAAGGCCCCCAGCATAAGAGCTGATTCATAACCAGGCATAGACATCATCTCCCCGTAGTTATTGGCTATAAGGGCTGGCAAAGGATAGCATGCATCGAATATGGAATGCGGAATAACAGCTATATTACCACAAACCATCAGGATTGCAATAGTTTCTCCGAATGCCCTGGATACAGATAATACTGTTGCTGCTATAATTCCTGTGAATGATTTCCGGAGAACCACTTTTTTTACGGTCTGCCACTTTGTTGCCCCAAGTGATAGTGATGCATCTGTCATCTCAGCCGGGATGGACCTGAATACTTCAAGAAGAATACTTATCAGCAAGGGAAGGATCATAATTGCAAGCACCAATCCGCCCGCCAGAACTGAATAGCCTGATGAGAATTCCACAAAATGCGGAGCGATTTTATCGGCAATTAAGGGTACTATAGTAAGGGTGCCCCAAACCCCGTAAATGACGGGAGGAATTCCTGAAAGCAAATCTATTACCGGTTCGAATACTTTTTTGACAGAATCAGAGGAATATGCATATAGATATATGCTTGTAAGTATCGAAAGGGGTAAAGCTATGATGATTGCAATTAAAGAAACATATAAAGTGCTGATAATAAATGGATAAAAGCCGAAATCTCCTTTGAATGGCTTCCAGTTTGAAGAGGTGAGAAGTACCCAAAGGTTTTTTTCCTTCATTATCGGAAGCGCTTTCAGAAAAAGGCTCGTTCCGATAATGACAAGAAGGAGAAGTGAAAAAATGGCAATGCCCAGCATAACTTGCCGGGCAGTTTTGTCCTTAAAATTCCTTATTTTCTGCATCCCTTATTCCAGTTTTTTTATCTCGGCTCCTATCTTTTCTTTTGGCAACTCAATATATCCGGCAACATTTACATACTTCTGTCCGTCGGTCAGAACCCATTTTAGAAAAGTTGTAAGAAGTTTATTGTTCTTTGGATTACCCTTGCAAACAAAGTAAAGATCCCTTGAGGGTGGGGAAGGATATTTCCCCGTGGAAATTGCTTTGATCAGCTCATCCATGTTATTGTAAAAGTTCTCATCATCATCAATCTTTCCGTTATTGTTAAGATCGAGGGGAATAACCCTGAGTCCCTTTACCTGTTGCCTTGTGTTTGCATCGTAAGCATATCCGAGATTGTTATAGCCGATACCAACCGGATCCCTCTTTACCGCCTGGGCAAGACCAGGGTCTCCAAAAACCCCTACAC
>CAIPJU010000885.1 GCA_903865465.1 uncultured Bacteroidota bacterium | reverse complement strand
CCATGAGTATCTTACTTAAATCAGTATTTGCTGTTATCAGTATAATTGCGATAATAATATTGACTTCAAGGTTAAAGATTAAGGCATTCATCGCACTTTTTCTTGTCTCCCTTTTTCTTGCTTTTACCACTTTACCATCAGCTTCTATTGTATCGACTTTAAAGGAGGGATTTGGAAATACGATGGCATCTATTGGTTTACTAATAATATTGGGAACAATGATTGGCGTAACACTCGATAAGACGGGTGCCACTCTAAGCATTGCAAAATACATACTTTCACGGATAGGAGAACAGAGAAGCAGTCAGGCACTGGCGATTACAGGCTTTATTACCGGTTTACCGATTTTCTGTGATTCGGGGTTCATTATCCTTAGCGGTCTTGCAAAGTCATTCAGCGCAAGGACCAAAATCTCAATGCCTTTTATGGCGACCGTTCTCGGTACCTCACTTTATTCGGTTCATTGCCTGATACCGCCTCACCCAGGTGCACTCGCCGCAGCCGGGATGATTAAGGTGAATATTGGCTATCTGATTCTTGCCGGGACACTTTTTGCCATCCCGGGAGCCATTGCCGCATATTTCTGGAGCAGATGGATCTCGGGTCGTTATGCTTATGAACCTTCTCATGCTGCAGAAACAATTGAACTGACAGCCGAAACAAATCATCCCGCTGCTTTTGGATCTTTTCTTCCAGTAATCGTCCCCCTTCTTCTGATAACCGCACGATCGATGATGAATCTCTTCGATAAAACAGGCCAAACACTGATGTCGCGACTGCTCTTTTTCCCTGGCGAACCGGTTTTTGCTTTGTCAATCGGAGTTATTCTCGCACTATTGCTGGTGAAGGACCGGAAGATTGCTTCATTGAATGAGCTATTTTCCGAAGCTATTGAAAAGGCAGGGCCGATACTTATTGTAATAGCTGCAGGAGGCATGTTTGGGATGGTAATTAAATCGACCGGCACAGGTGAAGCCATGGGAAAATTACTTGCAGGGTCAACAATCGGGCTTTTTGTCCCTTTCCTTATAGCTGCCATTCTGAAGACAGCCCAGGGTTCCTCAACCGTGGCTATAATAACTACAGCCTCATTCATTGCACCAATGCTCTCCGTGCTTGGACTTGACTCAGAGTGGGGTAAACTTCTTGCAATGTTGTCGATGGGAGCAGGATCAATGGTCGTTTCGCACGCCAATGATGCCTACTTCTGGGTAATATCCAACTTTTCGGATATTGAACCCGATACTGCTCTCAAGGTCTACTCCTCATCAACTATTGTGATGGGTTTGGTAGTCTTTGCATTAGTATGGGCCACCTCTTTGATTGTTTTGTAGTTCATAATGCGATTATAGGCTGGTATATGAAATGGAGATCCCTTGCTGAGAAAATATTTCTTGCCGGAGTTGAAAGGGTACTTCCGGGGAAACTGATAGCCGAAGCTATGCATCTGGATGAAGACCAACTCTTCCTTGGTGACTTGTCATTCTCTCTTAAAAGCGTTAATAATATTTATGTAATCGGAGCCGGAAAGGCTACCGCTCTCATGGCTTCAGAAGCAGAGAAAATTCTGGACGACAGGATTACCGATGGGTTCATTTCCGTGAAATATGGTCATGGCTGTAAATTGGAGTATATTAAAACCGCCGAATGCGGACATCCCATTCCCGACAGGAACGGATTCGCGGCCACTGCTAATATAATTGAGTTAGCAGGAAAAGCAGAAATTAATGACCTGGTTATCTCTCTCTTTTCCGGGGGAGGTTCAGCGTTGTTGGCTGACTTTCCTGAAGGGAGTTCCGCAGATGAATTAATTCGGCTAAATGGGATAATGGTAAACTGCGGAGCCTCAATCGATGAAATCAATACAGTACGAAAGCATTTATCCTCCGTTAAAGGAGGAGGCTTGGCACGTGCCATTTATCCTGCTTCGCTTGTCAGCTTGATCCTTTCAGATGTTCCGGGCGACCAGTCTGAAGTAATAGCTTCAGGTCCGGTATCTCCCGATCCGACAACATTCAGTGATGCGTTCAGGGTAATTGAAAAATATGATTTAACAGAGATTGTTCCTTTCGGAATAATAAAGTACCTCAAAAATGGAATAGCTGGTTTAATAGCTGAAACTCCCAAACCCGGTGACAAAGTTTTTGATAAGGCCTTCAGCAGGGTTATCGGGAACAACCGGATGGCATTAAACGCTGCTGCCACAAAAGCTTCAGATTTAGGATTTAACACTGAAGTAATAAACGAACTTCTTCTGAGTGATGTCGCCGAAGCGGCTCAATATGTTTTTGATGCCGCATTGACGAAGAAGGCAGATAAAGACAGCAAACCTGTCTGCCTTATTTTTGGAGGTGAGACAAGTGTTAAAATGACCGGAAATGGTCTTGGTGGAAGGAACCAGCATCTTGCTCTTCTAATTGCTTCAAAGCTTCAAAACAATGTGGGGATCACCATACTGGCCGCAGGAACCGATGGCAGTGATGGACCTACTGATGCTGCCGGTGCAGTAGTTGATTCGGATACGATGTCTGAGGCACTTATCAGGGGAATGGATATCGGGAAATATATTTCGGATTTCAACTCCTATAATTTTTTTAAAGAAACAGGAGGGCATATTATTACTGGACCCACACTGACCAATGTTATGGATATTATAGTAGTTTTAATATGGTAAGAATCTGATTACTGATAATATTATGACAATGATTTACAGGCAGGTATTATATATTTCATTTTCTGCATTGCTGATATTGCATTTTTGCATTGCATCAGGACAAGATGCAAAAGTCATAATTGATGATAACTTTTCATCCTCAGGCGACAGGTGGAAGGAGGTGAAACTTAACGGGGCAAGCAAAGGAAGTTTTTCAATTGGGAGCCATAAACTATCCATACTTAACTAATCCAGGGATGGTGCTTTCGGCATATATAATTTTAAAAGTATGTCAGGTAACTTTTATGCAGAGGCAGAATTCGCTCAAGACGACTTAATTGGTCTTGTCCTGGTGGCAGAAAAAAATGGTCTTCCGGATACTTCAAATTATACTATGCTTGCAGTATCAAGGCATGATGGAATTACTTTTGTTAGCCAATATGATCAACAGAATGGTGTCAGAAATGTACATGATCCAAAGAAGATAATTGACCCGTTGCGTTACAAGGCCAGGCTCGACAGCCTTACCTTCTCGGTACCTTACCTTTCCACAAATAAAAAAATCAGGATTTTACATGAGGCACTTTCAAATACGTTTCATTTTTATTATGGGACCAGGCTGACGAAGTGGGGCATAGCATCCAACGACTGGATGGAGGTGGCTCCACAGTATAGCTGGCTTGGGTCTGACCAGAAGTATTTTATTGGACTTCTCGCAATAAGTTCATCTGACCTAAAAGGAAGAGAGGCAGTTTTTCAAAGTATAAAGGTTGTACAAACACCAACTAATGATAAGGATGACAGCCAGACTGGTTTTAAAGCTGTCAGGCGTAACTTTTCCTGGTCAGGCTTTGATGGTGATGCTACAGTTGTGACATTCGGCAATGAATTTGGTTATGACAGGAACATCAAATTTGTTTTATGGGACAGGGCCAATAATGCTCCGGCATGGAGGCTCACCAATCAATTTCTGCTGAATTTTGAATTCTTTGAAAGCGGAGATTCATTATATCCGGGATGCCATGAAGCAATGTCCGATCGTCAGCGCCATGGTCAGTCTGTTACAATAATTGAAAATAGTGATGTAAGGAAAATCATTCACTGGCACGGCATTCCTTTAAATCCAAATTACGATTTTTCAGGTGAACAGCTGAAGGGCAAACAGTTTCCGTATTTTGATGAATACTGGACATTTTATCCTGATGGTACGGGTACGCGACAATTAATCGATATGCCAAACCTCGATGTAAATCATCGCAGGGTATAGGGACCTGAAATTATTGAACTTATGCCAATAGGTGGTTCACTTGTGGAAGCCGGAGATCTTTGCAACTCGCCGGCACTTTCAGTTTTTACAATGAAAGATTCAGTTAAAACATATTTTCCTGAGCCGGCAAACCACACCTATTCCAAGGATCCATGGAGATGGAATCAGATAGTTTATGAGAGTCATTTTAAAAAAAAACCTGCCCGATTTTTATATTGTCTACAGCCAGGATGAAGCTTATCCGGAACTATGGTCTGGTATAAAAATTGAAACCCAGATTGACTGACATAATACAACATGGAACTTTTCTCATTGGCCGGTTGGACGTGAACCATATGGACAAAACGCACAGGATTGGGGGAAAACATCACGTTCCTATGCTTCAAACAAGAATGAAGTTACCCATACCTCGATAGTGAGTGCGGGTTTTTACAGGGTAGGTCTCGATTTCAACGATCATTACCAGGTAGATTCTGCTGGCAGGAAGTTCAGGAGGCATGTAATGCTTATAGATGCTTCTAAACCATATAATTATAAAGAGCTTAGGAATCAGATCACAACATGGCTTGATCCGGGCAGGATAACAATGCTTGATAATAATTGTGAATTTGTGAGGATCGACCGGATCTATCGTTCGATCATTTTCAAATCAATTAATGACCGGATAAGATGTAAATTCAGCATCACACCAAATAAAACTGTTATTAATCCCACTTTTACAATAAAAAACTGGAAAGGGGAAGGTAAGGTTCAGGTTTTATTGAATGGAAGCAAAGCAGACATACGGTTAGCCAGGGAAGGTAACTCGCTTCTGATTTGGGTACGGGCTGCAATTAATAAAGAGACTACTATTTCAATTTTGTAATTAGTAAAACCAAATGTAATAATGTTCTAAAAATTAACATCTTATGAAGAAATTAAATCGCTTCCATGTTTTTATTTTCACGCTTTTAGCGATCTTCTTACCAGCAGAACTCCTGGTCAATAATAAATTTGCATGCCGGCTGATATTTCCGGAAAAAACCGGTAATCTGCATTTCTGGCCTCAGTCCGAAGTCGGTTCAATAGTTTTTCCGGCGAAAGGTCTCTATCTTCTGACCCTGAAATATAGCAGCGGAGTGAATTACGGCTGCCTGGATTTCCTTTATAACTCTGCCCGCCAGAATTAAATGCAAGTAATAAAAAATGGGTCCATAATATTCATTATAAGATAGATAAACAGTTTAATATTAGAGTTCCCTGACTAAATTAAAAAACAATTTCCTGATTTAAAGTGAATCATTTAATTAAATAAAAATGAAAAAACTGACTATTCTGAGAATTTTCTTAGCAGTAATTTATTCGCTCAACTTGAAAACACTAAATTTCTGATTACCAGTGTGCGTACAGGTGATACGGAAATTTTCGCTGTGAATCCGGTTACGGGTGATGCTTTCAATATTACCAAATCGCCTGGTTCAGAAGAGCGGTATCCGGCATGTCACCCAAATGGTAAACAAGTGATTTTTACATCTAACCGGGAAGATGGTAAAACATATAATTATTACATAGCAAACGCTGATGGCTCTAAACTTAAAAAGATCACCACTTTACCTGCTGGTTCCGTAGCTTATTGGGGAGCATTTACAGCTGATGGCAAATGGATATATTTTAATGAAGGCAATACCTCCAAAATATTTAGAGTAAAACCCGATGGCTCACAACAGGAAGAAGTGACGGATGGCAGAGATGCCAATATTTCTCCTGATGGAAAGAAAATTGTTTTCACCCAAAAAGGTAAGAAGGACTGGGGAGTATGGATAATGGATTCCGATGGTAAAAACCGTAAACAAATCATACCAAATGAATCTGAAATTGGCGGAATCGCTCCAGTCTGGTCGCCCGATGGGAAAAGGGTGGCATTCTCGATGCAGGTTAGTGAAATTGCTGAGATCTTCTCGTGTAATGCAGATGGATCTGATTTAAGGCAGCTGACTGATTTGAAGCAAATCAGTAGCTCACCGGCTTATTCGCCTGATGGAAAGTTCATAACTTTCAGAGTTACGAATGAAGCCTATTGGCGGGATGCAAAAAAAATGAAGCTGATTTACGATGAAAAGGCTGGGGACAAACGTCCGGTTTGGATAATGAATACAGATGGTTCCAATGCTAAGATTGTTGAAGTACTGCATTACCAATGTGCGATGGATGGAAGCAGAGCCGTGGTTTTTTGATAATTTCAACTGCACAACAGATCAAATGTTAAAAAGATCTGTAAAACAGAAAATTATGAAGGGTTTTTTGTATAAGTCGTAACCTGGGCCGGTAAATCCACGATACAGCTATTATCAGTATTAATGGTCGTGAGAATGGGCTATATCAAATCGGACAGTTGTGCTCTTAAATAAGTGATACTGTTGCAGGCAAAAATCAGGCATTGATATTTAAAAACTTACTTTTACCCTGAGAAACCCTAAGTTCACCTGTGTTTGGTTAATACTGTTTTTACTTTTAAAATGTTGCCAGAATAATGAAAAGTCAACATTTTCTGCTATGGAATAATCTATTGAAGGCCCGGCAAAATATCCTTTCAAATCAGGAAACCACATTGCGGAAGCACTGAGATTAAAAAGCGGTGTAACCGGATAGGAAAACTGACCAAAAGCAGAAAACCTTGAAAAAGCCAAATCCTTTGCATTCATGTTACCAGCATATAAAGAGTTGAAGCTATCCAATTTCATGGGGTTATTGCAATACATAGCCTGTATCTGTGCCATAGAGTTATTTTTGAATGTTTTATCGCATCCTATCGTAAAAATCCCTGTTCCCCTCGAATCTGAGAAATTTTCTAAGGATTGGAACAATGATGCTTCACCTCTGAATGAGAATGATCCAATTGAACCTGACCAACCAGTTCCAAGAACAAGATCTTCACTATTGTAATAACCTGCAAGAAATTGAATATCATATCCCCATTTATTAAACCTGTAGAGAGCAGCAGCAGTTATATCATTCTTATAATCTTCTTTTACGGCAATTTCAACTGCAGATGAAGAATTGGGATAGTATTGAAGTCTTACAGCATCACTTCCCGGTCGTTCCACATAATCAAAATCGAAGTAAGAGTAAGAGTTAAAAATATCGTTGGGGTTCCATACCAGTGTCTGCCCCCAGTTAATCCTTTGACGACCTGCTCTTGCCTGGAATTTTCCGTAATTAAAATCCACCCATAATCGGTCAATGGTTGTATTAAGAAAAAATGATTGTTTATTCAGGATATTCCACGAAAGATCAGCCAATCCGTTATCACTTGCAATCTGTTTGGAATAGGAGGGATTGGATTGTACCATATCACCCATGAAAAGACGGTTTCTGAACTCAGCGGCAAAAGTTATGTTTTCATTTACGGAACCCTTAAAATTCAGTCTGTTATGAATTAGATTTT
>CAIPJU010000884.1 GCA_903865465.1 uncultured Bacteroidota bacterium | reverse complement strand
TCTCCGTCTCTCCGTCTCTCGTCCTCCGTCCTCCGTCTTCAATAAATAACTACTTTTGTGCTTTTTGCATAAAGTGAAATTAGCCGAAAACCTTACATACCGAAAGACCTTCAGATTCTGGGGACCTCTTGCTCTTACCTGGCTTATGATGGCCTTCGAACAGCCATTCCTCATCGCCTTTATCGCACGTATGTCTGATGCAAAATTTAATCTGGCTGCCTTCGGAATTGCCGGATCATTTGCCATGATCATTGAATCTCCCGTGATAATGCTGATGAGCGCCTCTACTGCTCTTGTCAGGGGAGCTAATTCATATAAAGTTCTTAAAAGGTTCACCGATATCCTCAATGCCGTTGTCACTCTGATTCAGCTTTTACTCCTGATTCCCTTCCTTTTCAGCCGTATTGTAACCGGATTGATGGAAGTTCCCGATGATGTTGCAGCCCTGTCGCGCAATGCCCTGATAATCTTTCTTCCATGGGCTGCATCTATCGGATACAGGAGGTTCTATCAGGGTATTCTGATCCGCAATAACCTTACCCGGAGGGTTACTTATGGAACCCTGGTACGACTATCTGTGATTGTCGGGCTGGGACTGATCTTATATTTCTCGGGAGTCAGAGGGGCCTACATTGGCGCAGGAGCAATGTCTGTTGCCGTTCTCTGTGAAGCAATAGCCACAAGGTTTATGGTTTCCTCATCGCTTAAACAGCTTCTCCTTACTGACGATACTGAAAATGCTAACCTTAGCCTTAAATCTGTTGCTAAGTTTTATTTTCCTCTGGCGTTGACCTCTATTCTATCGCTTGGAGTAAATCCCTTCGTCACATTCTTCCTGGGCAGGAGCAGGATGGCATTGGAGTCGCTGGCTGTTCTCCCTGTTGTCAGTTCACTTGTTTTTATCTTCAGGAGTCTCGGCCTTTCACTTCAGGAAGTTAATATTGCCCTGATAGGAAAGGAAAAACAGAATTACTTCATCCTCAGAAATTTTGCAATCTTCATGGGATTGGTGGTTACCGTTCCAATCATGCTAATTGCCTTCACTCCACTGG
The DNA here is from genome assembly GCA_903865465.1 of uncultured Bacteroidota bacterium. GTDB lineage: Bacteria > Bacteroidota > Bacteroidia > Bacteroidales > VadinHA17 > LD21. The sequence continues at coordinate 739 of CAIPJU010000884.1, read as the reverse complement.
CCGATATATGGTTTACAAACATCTCAGGACTAAGCAGGGAACTTGCTGACCTGTCGTATCTTCCGCTTAAGATATTGATCTTCCTACCGGCATTGACAGTCTGGCTTAACTTCCAGAGATCTTCATTCATTATTCACGGCTCAACAGCTCCGATATCAATATCGACTGCCATTGAGTTGATAGTAATAATTATAGTGTTATTTGTGTGTGTTGTATTCATGAACTTTACAGGGGTGGTGGCAGCTTCAATTGCCTTTGTCGCCGGCAAGTTGCTGTCGAACATTTACATGGCTCCACGACAGCAGGAACTTGCAAGGGGATGGGGGACAGCTTTTAACAGTTAAGGCCATTATTGCTCTCAAAGAAAGAAAGAACCAAAGCCATTTAAAAAGCTGCATTTTTGCCGATCTGTACATGTTAAATTCTTACTTTTGTTTATTATATTTTATATGTAATATTTGAGCTTGTACAGGCAAACCTGAGCTGAAGTGATGAAACTCGTAAGAGCAGCCGGTTTAAGAGTTGCCTCTGTCAAAAAGATTACTGAAAAGATTAATTCTGTTTCAATAACTATGGCTAATCAGGATATTAGATGGCAACAACGCTTCAGCAATTTTAAAAAAGCATTATTGCAGCTTGAAAAGGCTGTAATGCTGGCCAATGAAAGGAGTCTGACCGAAATAGAACAACAGGGGCTCCTTAAGGCATTTGAATTCACACATGAACTTGCCTGGAATGT
>CAIPJU010000883.1 GCA_903865465.1 uncultured Bacteroidota bacterium | reverse complement strand
TCTGGTCGGGCATCCCGCGGCACAGCCGCATCGATAAGTATTTTTTGCAAGCAATCGAGGCTTGGAATATTTCATAACGCATCCATTCTTTCAATAAGAGTGAATTTGCGCGCTATTCAGGCGCTTTAATTACCTGTTTCTTTCGCTATTGAACGTTTGAGGTATATTCCGGTTTTAAAGGATTCAAAGCAAATATAATTAAGGCGAAATTAAAAACCCCATACTTTGTAGTGGATTTATTTTTTAGAACAGTTTAAAGATCTTTTTTTAAGTGGCTCTTTGGGGTATTTTAAATAACAAACAAGGAGTCCACCAATGTCAAAAAAGAAAATAGTTCCGGCAATGGAACAGAAACGTATTCGTAAAAGTTTTGATGATGCATTTAAAGTCAAGGTTGTTTTGGAGGCACTTAAAGAGACCATAACGATTGCCGAATTGGGATCAAAGTATGCTGTTCATCCTACTCAGATTTTAAATTGGAAGAAACATTTCCTTGAGCGTTCAGTTGATGTTTTCAGTGGTAGCGGTCGCGAGCGGCAGGAGCTTGAACAGTTGCGCAGTGATCGAGACAAGCTTGTGCATCAGATCGGCGAGCAAGCAGTTGACATTGAATTTTTAAAAAAAAACTTGAAGAAATTAGGACTCCTTTGAGGCGTGCGATGATTGCCAAAAATGACACATTGAGCATTGCTCGTCAGTGTAAGATATTGAATATTTGCCGGACCGCATATTATTACCGCCCGGAAATTTCCAAGGCTAACTTGGAGCTTATGCGACAGATTGACGAGCTATTTACGGAAGACCCGTCACGAGGAACAAGGCGCATCTGTGCGGCTCTCAGGAGGCTTGGCGTGAATATCGGTCGGGGAAAGGTACGCCGAATTATGGATAGGATGGGATTGTCTGCGATTTACTGTAAGGTCAATCTATCCAAATTTTCACCCGATCACAAAAAATATCCATATCTTTTGCGGGGAGTGAAAATCACCAGGGTCAATCAGGTATGGAGCACCGATATTACGTATATCAGACTTCGTAATGGTTTTGTCTATTTGACTGCGGTTATTGATTGGTACAGCCGCTATGTTCTATCCTGGAGGCTTTCTACAACTCTGGAGACAGCATTTTGCAAGGATGCGCTGGAAGAGGCCATAGCGAATTTTGGCAAGCCTGAAATCTTCAATACCGACCAAGGCAGCCAATTTACCAGTGAAGAGTTTACGGGAGTTCTGCGGCAACATGGTATTGCTATCAGCATGGATGGAAGAGGTCGAGCTTTGGATAATGTCTTTGTTGAGCGTCTTTGGCGAACGGTCAAATACGAACACATTTTCCTGAACGACTACGGTAGTGTGCCAGAATGCCAAAAAGGGTTGCATGCTTTTTTTGACCGATATAACAACCGACGAGAACACCAAGCACTTGATTACAAGTTTCCGAAGGAAGTGTATTTTTCGAGCAGTGTAGATACTTGTAAGGCGGCATAGAGTTACTAAATGAACGACGGGGTCGAGTAACCCCCATAATCCAATGAAAGATGTTTATACAAAACATTAAAAAATCAAAGACCACTTTAAAATGATTAATAAAATTGTCAAAAAAAGTCTACCACCTCATATGGAAGTATAAATGGTGAATCTAAGAAGGTTTATTTGTTTGCTATTAAATCAGGTGATCTAACCAGGGCATCTTGGAATACGGCATCTGCACAATCGTTGCGTCCATCGCTGGATGAGATTGTAGATTCATACATTCCACATAAACTTCCTCCAGAGTATAAAAGTTCTCCCATTGTGATTTGCC
>CAIPJU010000882.1 GCA_903865465.1 uncultured Bacteroidota bacterium | reverse complement strand
GCAAATCTTTCCCTTCAATGAATAATCCGGCGGTGATGATCGAACCTTTGGCATACCTTGCCACGAAGGACGAACTTGAAGAACTTCGTTCAGCTGAAAAACAAAAAACCGCTCTCGACAACTTCTGGATCAAGTGCGGTGGAAATATAGAAAAGGCAAGAGAACTCATCAGAATTTATTATACACGTGTAGTCTATTCCAACTACTATTTTTCCTCATACAAAGAGGGATGGAGAAGTGAAAGAGGAATGATTTACATAATGTACGGACCACCTGACAAGATATACAAATCGACCGAGGGAGAAAGCTGGGGTTACAAAAAGAGTGGCGTTAAATCGTCATGGGGTGGCCGCTTTAAAGTGAATGACCCTTATATTTATTTTAATTTCAAGAAAAGGGAAAACGTATTTTCAGATAACGATTTTTTCCTCAGCCGGAGCGAAACTCTTATTACAAAATGGGATAAGGCAGTAGAAAGCTGGAGAAAGGGAATAGTCTTCCGGCTCGACAACCCTGTTGGGATGTAGATAGTGACAATTAAATAACTCATGCAAAAAGAATCAGATTGTATTTTCGGCCTCAGAGCCGTGATTGAAGCCATCAAGGCTGGAAAACAGATTGACAGACTTCTTATAAAACAGGGGCTTCAGGGTTCTCTGTATCATGAAATGATGACAGAGGTTAAGGCCCATAATATTGTTTATCAAATAGTTCCTCTTGAAAGAATAGAGCTTGTAACAAAGAAGAACCACCAGGGCGTCCTCGCGTGGCTTTCTGAAATAGAATTCCAATATATAGCCAACCTGCTTCCAATGATTTTTGAAAAGGGTGAAGACCCTCTGTTCATTGCTCTGGATGGTGTTTCAGATGTCAGGAATTTTGGGGCTATCGTCAGAACCGCGGAATGCCTTGGGGCTCATGGAATAATTATACCTGAAAAAGGATCCGCCAGAATTACAGCTGATGCTGTTAAGACATCGGCAGGCGCCCTTCATACCTTTCCTGTCTGCCGCGAAAAAAGTATTGTTAAAGCTATTGAATACCTTAAAGATTCCGGATTAAAAGTAATCTCGGCAGCCGAGAGGTCTGGTGTTGTATTGACAGAGGCAAAATTTTCAGGTCCAACCGTCCTTATACTTGGATCGGAAGAAAAAGGCATCAGCCGGGAACTAATCTCGCTTTCTGACTTTCAGGTTAAGATACCTATGACGGGCACCATTGAATCACTTAATGTTTCAGTGGCAGCAGGAATATTCCTTTATGAAATTATCAGACAGAGATCTGCTTAAAAAATTCCGGTATTTATTATCCGATGATATCCCTGATTCTCTGATCGAGCATTTTCTGGTCATTTGTAAATGATGCAAGGCCTGCAAGTGTGAGCAGGGTGTCAGGGGCTATCTTCTCTTCCCTGATTTTCTGTTCCCATCTTGAATGGACAGGGATCTTCCCGTCGCAGGCAATATAGATTTTCTCCTCTTTTGTAAGGAAGGGGAACATATCGACGCAACCGGCATCTTGGGCTATATGGATCAATTCCTGCCCGGTGGCAGGTACCTTCTCGGCAAGCCGGCTGGCTAGATTAAGAACTTTTTCATCCACCTGCCAGAACTTTTCGATCCCTGATTTTTCGTCGGGATTAAAAATGCTGACTTCATAATTTTCGTGCATTTTCGAAGTAAAATTACCACTAAGCACCTTATGACCCGAAGAGGCTACCTTAGGCGGCATAGTAAAAACGTCAGTCCCTGCCAGCATCTCAAGCTGCTGGTAACTTCTCAGACTGGCAGCTATTAGTTTTGTCTGCCATGGATTTTCTGCAGAAAGTCCTGTTACCCAGTTTTGCGTTGCTACAACAGTCCTTTCACCTGCGCCGGAACCATCTCCAAGTTTGTTGTCGATCATATATGACCCGATCCTTCCAAGGAAAACGTTAAGATAATCCGGCCTTGTCATTCTTGTGACAAGAACGTTTTCCCTGGCGCTGAAACCCAGCGTTAAATTAACCCTGACCCCGGAATCTTTAAGTAATCTTGCACCGATCAAACCTTCTGCAGAATATGGCACTTTGACAATAAACTGTTCCGGGCATATTTCGTGAAAACGCTTTCCGTAATTAAGAATTGCTTTTATATCATGGGCGGTATCGGTATGCAGCTCGACCGATACATATCCTCCAAATTTTGAGGCAAGACGCAAGCCATGCCTGGCATTAAGGATAAATGCAATCTCATTGACCCTCTCCTCCTGAGGCAGATCTCGTACAACGCTTTTCGATTCAGAAATGAAAACATCGTAAATCCCCTTTTGTATCTCGTTATTAAGCAAGGTATTATTGGTGGTGAGTGCGCTCATTTCAGCAGACCAGTTGGCTTCCGCCTCCTCCATATCTCCGGTATCGAGCCAGAGCTCAGTGCCGGTATTGCAGAGAGATTCCCAAAAGGGATCTTTTTTCCCGGTCACATGCTTCTCATTCAGATTTTTCCAGAGAAAATCACTAATACGTGTGTTAAGGTCAGCCATTTCAGTAGTTTTTATATTTCATTACTTTTCTTTCATTTTATGTTACCTGCCAGGGTTTGAAAATCCTTGCCAGAAGGCTCCTGAAAAACCCTGAGGCCGAACTCCCCTATCACTGCCAAAAGATGCTCGAATATCTCCGACTGGATATTCTCATAGGGAACAAAAAGGCTGTTCTTTGTAAATGCATATACCTGCAGTGGCAAACCTTGTGATTCAGGCTGCCTGTGGCGTAACATTACAGTCTGCCCGTTGTCGATGAGGGGATGTTGCCTCAAATACTGCTCTGCATAGTACCTGAAGACAGCAAGGTTGGTGAATCGCGACTGATCAAAAAGAGGATCGTCGCTCTCGTCATCTCCTGTTGTTGAGTTTTTGCCCCTCTGTCCATGTGAATTGATGAACTCCTCCATGATAGAATTTCTGCAGAGCTTTTCCTCTATTTCACCGGTTAGAAAATGTATGCTTCGTATATCGATCGTAATCGATCTTTTTATCTGTCTGACACCTGACTCTTCCATCCCTTTCCAGTTTTGGAAAGACTCATTTACAAGGGAATATGTAGGCAGATATACTGAGGTCTTGTCAAAGCTCTGCACTTTGACTGTGGTAAGGGTTATGTCAGCCACAATCCCGTCGATATTCCTTCCAGGAACGGTAATCCAGTCGCCCAGAGATACCATCTTATTTGCCGAAAGCTGAATACTCGCAACCAGTCCCAGAATAGTATCCTTAAAGATAAGAATCAGCACTGCTGCCATGGATCCCAGACCTAAAACAAGGGCCCTTATATCCTTTTTGAATACAACCGAAATGACAATGAGTATTGAGATTACTATCACAACAATTTTCAGTACCTGAACATATCCTGTTATATGCCTGTGCTGCGAGATAGGAAGTGTATTATATATTGTATGCCAGGCCTCTATGAAGGAAATCAGTACCACAGTTCCTGCAACTACCATGTAGAGATAGGTAAGGTTGTGAACAAAAATGAGCCAGAGTGGATAATCCTTGAGGGCCCATGCTGCCATAAACCAGATAACAAGTGCAGGGGCGAGGTGAGATAAACGGGTGAAAACCTTCTTTTCCAGGAAAATATCATCCCAGGTGGTGGTTGTCCTCTTTACAATTCTGGTTACAACCTTTCTGATTATGAATTTTGTAATAAAATTGGAGAGCCAGCTTATTACAATAACCGTAAATACCAGAGTGAAGGCACTTAGGAATGAAGAGAAGCTGTATCCTAAACCTGACCGGATGAATAACTCCTTAAGCCATACTGAGGGATCGCTGGGGATTAACATAAAAAGCCACTGAAATAATCAGTGGCAAAAGTAAAAAATAAAAAGCGGTGATAATCCCTTTTTTAATTGTTTTTTCTGTCAAACAGATAGAAGAGGACAAGGCTGAGTCCACCAAAGAAGAAGATCATGGAGGAATAATTAGCTCCGTCGTTTAAAAATCCTGCACTTGACATAATTGCTGCCACAAAGGTTCCAACGGCAATTCCCATGAAGAGTAAGCCGATTTTGAGTGTAAATTTATTCCAGCTCACTGAACTGTTTTTAACATCTTTACCGGTTTTGAATAGAGATGCATCGGCTCCTTTTTCTATAAGAGCCATTCTTTCCTTGTTTCTGGTGGTGTAAAAAACGTACATTATACCGAAAACTGTTGCAAAAAATGCGATAAAAACTACTCCTGCTTGCATGTTATTAATTATTAGTGAATGTTTCTTTTGCTGTTTAGACTACAGGAATGGTAAACAGGTTACAACTATTTCACAAAAAAAACAGAGCATGTTTTTATTAACGGAATAAATTTCACATCCGGAATAAATCTGTCATGTAAATATGTTAAATATCATCTTTACATGTCCAAGATGTTGTTAAATTTGGCTTGTGAAAAAAATAACAGCACGATGATAGATCTCTCTTGCAAATACCTGGGATTGCAGCTTAGGAATCCCGTCATAGTAGGAAGCTCCGGATTGACTTCTACAATTGCCAATCTCAAACATATAGAAGCTCTTGGTGCCGGGGCTGTGGTTCTTAAATCTATATTCGAAGAACAGATCAGGTTTGAATCTGATAAATTCCTGCAATCCGATCACCCCGAAGTAAAATCATGGCAGGATGCTTTCCAGGGAATTGTTAGCAAAACAGAGTTTTATTTCGATGAGGCATACAATTATCTTACCAGTTATGCCCAGGAACATACCCTGAAGCAATATCTTTCACTGATTTCTCTGGCTAAGGAAGAATTAAAAATCCCGATAATTGCAAGTATCAACTGCAACACGCAATACGACTGGCAGTATTTTGCCAAAAGGATTGAAAACGCCGGTGCCGATGCCCTTGAGTTAAATATATACATACTCCCTTCCGATTTCGATAAGAGCGGCATTGAAATAGAAAAAACATATTTCGATATTATCAGCGAAGTTCAGAAGTATATTACCATCCCCGTTTCGGTGAAAACCGGATATTACTTTTCGAGTGTTGCTCAGACTCTTTTGAAATTATCTGAAACCGGAATTGCAGGGCTGACACTTTTTAACAGGCCTTACAATCCCGATATCGATATTGAAAATCTTAAAGTTAGTGCATCGAATATGTTCAGTTCCGAAACGGAATACAGCCATTCACTTCGATGGATAGCTCTCCTTTCGGGCAGACTAAAGTGCGACATTGCTGCATCGACCGGGGTACATAACTACGAAACCGTTGTAAAACAACTGCTTGCAGGAGCCGATGCTGTTCACATGGTTTCTGTATTTTATAAACATCATTTTGATATAATTCCCGGCATAATAAACGGGGTTGAGACATGGATGAAGAACCATAATTTCTCAACCATTGCTGACTATAAAGGTCTCTTATCGGGTACAAAGGTAAATAACCCCGCTTCGTATGAAAGGGTACAGTTCCTTCGTCTGTTTTCAAGCGTTGAATAATTCAATCATAAACTATAGCAATGTCACATTCCGAACATCATATTGAAAGAAATTCGCTGTCATACGGAATCGAGAAGAATGTAGAGGTGCTCGCGCAGAAGTGCTACCAATGCGGAAAATGTTCAGCCGGCTGCCCTGTGGCTGACCAGATGGATTTTCCTCCGAGCATGGTAATGCGTCTCTTGCAGACGGAGATTCCGGCCAATGACGAAAAGATACTCCGGTCCAATTCAATCTGGCTTTGCGTCACCTGTGAAATGTGCCTGAGCCGCTGCCCGATGGAGATTGACATTCCGTCGATGATGGACTATCTCAGGCAGAAATCAAGAAGCGAAAAGAAAGTTAACAAACAGGCTAAAAATATAATAGCTTTCCATAAATCATTCCTGAATTCAATAAGGTGGACTGGCAGGCTTTTTGAGCTTGGTCTCATCCTCGATTACAAGAGGCAGTCGCTTAATCTGACCCAGGATGTAACCCTTGCTCCGAAGATGATTACAAGGGGCAAGCTGCATCTCTTTCCCAATATGGTAAAGGATATGGGGCATTTGGCAAGAATATTCAGGAAAACAAGCAATTCAAGCAAATAAAAAGTCATACATGAAAACTGGACTTTATCCCGGATGCTCGCTGACCGGCTCAGCCCGCGACTATAATGAATCCGTATCTGCCCTGGCAGAAGCTTTTGGTCTGGAGCTTATTCAGATTCCCGACTGGAACTGCTGCGGTGCTACTGCTGCCCACAACCTCAATAAAGAGTTATCGCTGGCACTTCCCGCCAGGATACTGGCACTGGCTGAGAAAAACGGCCTTGAAGAGATCGTTGTTCCTTGTGCTGCATGCTACAGCAGGCTTGTCGTTACACAACACGAGCTGAAGAAAAACCCTGAATTGAAAAACAGGATCAGCGAAGTGATCGAAATGGATTACCGGGGAACTTCAAGAATATTGAACGTAATAGAATGGATCGATAAATATATTATTCCTCTTCTTCCCGAAAAAATCACAAAACCATTCAATTACAAAGTTGCCTGCTATTATGGCTGCCTTCTTGTAAGACCAAACAAGGTGCTTAATTATGACCGTGCCGAGGATCCCCAGACCATGGATATTGTAATGACCAAAATAGGCGCTCAGCCCGTTGATTATCCTTATAAGACAGAATGCTGCGGGGCAGGATTCTCTATCTCACGAACCGACATCGTGTCGAAGCTCTCGGGCAAGATTATTGAAGATGCTGAATACAGAGGCGCTGATGCGATTATTGTGGCCTGCCCAATGTGCCACTCCAATCTCGACATGAGGCGCCCCGACATAAATAAATACTGGAAAACCGAATTCAAGATTCCCGTCATATTCGTAACCCAGGCTATTGGTCTTGCAATTGGACTTTCGCCTGAAAAAGTGGGATTAAAGAGACATTTCGTTGATGTTAAAATCAGTTAAGAAGGAAAAAAAATTATAAGATGGCAAGAATAGGTGTATTTGTCTGTCATTGCGGAGAAAACATAAGTGCTACCGTCGACTGCGGCAAGGTTGCCGAAACGATCGGAAAACTTAAACATGTTGTTCTCAGCACCGAGTACAAGTATATGTGCTCCGATCCTGGTCAGACACTGATCAAGGAGGCTATAAAAGAACACAACCTTACCGGGGTGGTCGTTTCAGCATGTTCGCCAAGAATGCATGAACCTACCTTCAGAAAGGCTTGTGCCGAGGGTGGATTGAACCCCTACCTCTGCGAAATGGCCAACCTGCGCGAACATTGCTCCTGGGTTCACGAAAAAAATGAACTCACTACCGAAAAAGCTATTGATATAGTGAGGACCCAGGTTGAAAAGGTTAAGCTCAACTCAGCGCTTCAGCCCATTAAGGTACCTGTCACCAAAACAGCAATGGTTATCGGGGGCGGTATTGCAGGAATTCAAGCTGCACTCGACATAGCAAATACAGGGCATAAAGTAGTGATGATTGAACGTTCCCCGTCAATTGGCGGTCATATGTCGCAATTGTCAGAGACCTTCCCCACGCTCGACTGCTCACAGTGCATTCTTACACCCAGGATGGTTGAGGTTGCACAGCATCCGAATATCACATTGTATACGTACGCTGAAGTTGAGAGCGTCGAAGGCTTCATCGGCAATTTTACAGTTAAGGTGAGGAAAAAGGCAAAAAGTCTGGACGAGAAACTTTGTACAGGTTGCGGCCTCTGCACCACAAAATGCCCCCAAAAGAAAATACCAAATGAATTTGAACAGGGAATGGGAATGCGTCCTGCTATCTATATACCTTTCCCCCAGGCTGTTCCAAACAGGCCGGTAATCGATCGTGAACATTGTACCTATTATATAAAGGGGAAATGCAAGATCTGCGAGATTGTTTGTCCTACAAAGGCTATCAGGTTTGATCAGCCGGACGAGATCATCGAACTCCAGATTGGTGCAATAGTTGCAGCTACAGGTTTTGATATTAAACATGCTGATTTCTTCCCCGAATACGGCTATGGAAGATATAAAGATATTATCGACGGTTTGCAGTTTGAGCGCCTTGCCTCAGCTTCGGGTCCTACATCCGGTGTTATAAAACGACCATCCGATGGTCAGATTCCAAAGAACATAGTCTTCATAGCCTGCGCAGGATCACGCGATCCCGCAAAAGGGATTGCATATTGTTCTAAAATATGCTGTATGTACACGGCTAAACATGCCATGTTATATAAACATAAGGTACACGAAGGGAAAGCTCATGTGTTTTATATGGATATCCGCTCGGGCGGTAAGAATTACGATGAGTTTGTAAGACGTGCGATAGAAGAAGACCATGTAAACTATATCCGTGGCAGGGTTTCGACAATTTACGAGAGAAATGGCAAACTGATTGTAAAAGGTGTTGACACTCTTCTCAGCTCCATGCCTGTTGAGATAGAAGCTGATATGGTCGTTCTGGCTACAGCAGGTGTTGCAAACTCAGGAGCAGAAGAACTTGCACAGAAACTTCACATCTCATATGACTCCCATAAGTTCTTTGCTGAAGCACATCCGAAACTCAAGCCTGTTGAAACCAATACTGCCGGTATTTTTCTTGCAGGAGCATGTCAGAATCCTAAGGACATTCCCGATTCAGTCTCTCAGGCATCAGGATCTGCAGTTAAAGTAGCAGCACTCTTCTCTCAGAACGAACTAACCCGCGAACCTCTTGTTGCAGTGGTAAACCGAATGGGTCCGCCTCTGCATTCGACATGCGTGGGGTGCTTTCTCTGTCAGGCAGTATGCCCGTACCAGGCCATCGAAAGAGAGGATATCAAAACCCGTGACGGCAAAGTACTTAAGTCGCTTGCAAAAATAAACGAAGGTCTGTGCCAGGGTTGTGGTACCTGTGTTGCACTTTGCCGCTCGAAATCAATCGACCTGCACGGTTATTCCAACAATCAGGTTTATGCCGAGGTAGTAGCATTGCTAAATGAGTATTAATGAATCAGAATAATCAGTTTTATAAACGATCAGTATATGTCAGATTTTGAACCAAAAGTTGTCGCCTTCGTCTGCAACTGGTGTACATATGCCGGCGCCGATTTAACAGGTACCAGCAGGTTGAAGTATGCTTCGAATGTCAAGATAATCCGTTTTCCCTGTACCGGCAGGATCGATTTCATGCTTCTGCTTAAGGCATTTGCAAACGGGGCTGACGGTATAATAGTATCCGGCTGCCATCCGAATGACTGCCATTACACATCAGGCAATTTTCATGCAAAACGGCGCTGGATAATGTTCAAGGAGCTCATGGATTTCATGGGTATCGATATGAACCGTGTCACCTTTTCGTGGGTTTCGGCAGCCGAAGGTGCAAAATGGGCTGAAGTAGTAAATGAAACAGTAACGAGGATACGCGAGATGGGTCCCTATGTGTCCTACAAGGAGCTGGTAAACAAAACCATCGAGGAGGAGGTGAAAAATGAATAATCTTATATCCAGGGCAAAAGAGCTGCTCGAAAGCAAAACTGTAAATGTGGTTATCGGCTACGAAGCCGGCCCTACGGGATTAGCACGACCTGCTTTTATCACCGACTCTGCTAAGGCCGATAAACTTATTTATGACGAACGCTGTGTTCAGAACCTGGCCGTATACCTTACCAAGGCAGAGGTGAAGAACTTCGGAAAAATGGCTATTGTTGCCAGGCTTCCCGTAATGAGAAGTATAATGATGCTAATTTCCGAACAGCAGGTTATCGGCGATAATCTTATCATCCTTGGAATTTCGGAGGATAATAGTCTGCTCGACATTGCCAGCATCTCTGTTATGCAGGGATATATCGACAAATGCGACCTGGGAAACCCCTCAAAAGACAGGGAGATTCTTGCCGAGCTCAATAAGATGACTCCAGAAGAAAAATTCAGCTGGTGGCAGAACCAGTTTTCCAAATGTATTAAATGCTATGCCTGTCGTCAGGCCTGCCCAATGTGCTATTGCATAAGGTGTACCGTGGAGGTAAATCAACCTCAGTGGATTCCTGTTCAGGCCAATGCACATGGCAATACTGAATGGCATATACTCAGGGCAATGCATCTGGCAGGAAGGTGTATAAGCTGTGGTGAATGCGGCAGGGCCTGCCCCGTTGGTATTCCATGTCATCTGCTGACTATGCAGCTTGCCGACCAGGTGTGGAATTATTTCCATGTACATGCCGGAACTTCAGATAAGATGAATTCTGTCCTGTCAACATATGAACCTAATGATAAAGAAAGCTTTATAATTTAATATGGAAACAACCAGGAAATTAATCAGGAAGCATTCGTTAGAATTACTTTATAAAAAACTGTCGGCATCGAATAAGGTATATGCTCCCGTTACAGCAACAGATAAACAGGTGGAATACAAATATAATCCGCCATTTTCTGATGTCACCTTCGACCATATCAGATCGACACTCTCTGTAAAGAATCTTGTTTTTCCAAAAGTTGAGAACCTTTTCATCTTCTCGAACAGCAAGACCGAAAGCTCGATAACAGATGTTAACCTGAATCTCTTGCCAAATGTGGTACTGTGGGGTTCACATCCATGCGATAATGCAGCATTTGATATTCTTCGTTCAATATTCTGCTGGGATATCAATGATGAGTTCTTCTCCAAAAGGCTTGAAAAAGTGACCGTTATCGGACTTGCATGCCATACCAGCGATGATTACTGCTTCTGTACTTCAACCGGCAATGCCCCCAACTCAGTGAAAGGAAGCGATATACTTCTTTCAAAACTGAGCGGAGGCGACTATATTGCTGAATTTATTACTGCAAAGGGATCTTCAATTCTGGCAAGCTCACCTGAGTTATTTGAAAATGAAACAGAGGAAAAAGCTGTTATAGCAGTCGTCAATACTAAATTCAGTCACGAGCAGGTTACAGAAAAGTTGCAAACAGCCTTTGAACATCCATTTTGGGTTGAAAATTCTCTAAGGTGCATAGGATGCGGAGCCTGTACATATGTTTGTCCCACCTGTGCCTGTTTTGACATTCAGGATGAGACAAAAGGAAAAGAGGGAAGAAGGTACAGGAGCTGGGATTCATGTGGCTTCGGATTATTCACCCTGCATACCTCGGGCCACAACCCTCGTCATGTACAGAGCCAGAGATGGCGGCAGAGGATCATGCACAAGTTTTCATACATGCCCGACCGGAATGAATCGCTGGGTTGCGTTGGCTGCGGCAGATGTTCAAGTGCCTGCCCTGTCGACATGAATATTTCCGAACAGCTTGAAGCATTGCAAAACATTTAACATAAACAAGTTATGAGCGAAAATATATATAAGCCCTACCTGATGGAGATCGACAATATTATCGAAGAGACTCCTGATGTAAGGACATTCCGGTTAAAATTCAAAAACCTGGAGGAAGCAGAAAATTTCTCATTCAAAGCCGGGCAATTTGGGGAATATTCTGTTTTCGGAGAGGGAGAATCAACATTTTGTGTTGCCTCATCCCCTACCCGCAAAGGATACATTGAATGCACATTCCGTAAAGCCGGCCGGGTAACCAATGCCCTGGCTAATCTCGAAATTGGCGATACAGTAGGCTTCAGGGGACCATACGGAAATACATTTCCCATTGAGGAGTGGGAGGGCAAAAACCTCCTCTACATTGCCGGAGGTATAGCTCTTCCACCAATGCGTTGCGTCATCTGGAACACAATTGACCTTCGCGAGAAATACAAAGATATAACCATTCTCTATGGTGCACGCACCGTCAATGATCTGGTTTATAAGCATGAACTTGATGAGTGGAAGAACCGTCCGGATATTAAACTCATCACAACTGTCGATCCGGGCGGACAGACTCCTGACTGGAAAGGTGAAATCGGTTTTGTTCCGACTGTTCTGGAAAAAGTTTCGCCATCATCCGACAACACAATTGCCATACTTTGCGGCCCGCCGGTCATGATAAAATTCACAATGCCGGTACTTAAGAAACTGGGATTCCAGGACAAGGATATATTCACAACCCTCGAGAACAGGATGAAATGTGGTTTTGGGAAGTGCGGAAGATGCAATGTTGGTAAAGTATTTGTCTGCAAAGACGGACCTGTCTTCAGTTATGAACAGATTCTTGAGCTCCCTGAAGAATATTAGGATAACTATTTTCGAAAAAAGATAGCACCGGCGGTAACCTTTTCATACTTTAACCCGTCAAAGGATTTGTATGGAGTACAAAGGTGACAGATATTATATCGAACAAGTTCTTGCCGGCAACAGCAATTCCTACAGTTATATTGTTGACAGGCATAAAAACAGGGCTTTCAACCTGGCATTCAGAATTTGTGGCAACAGCGAAGAGGCTGAAGAGATCATCCAGGATTCCTTTCTGAAAGCATACCGTTCACTTGGCAGCTTTAAGATGAAGGCAGGCTTTTCTACCTGGCTCTACCGGATAGTTTATAACACATCAATTTCGCAAGTCAGAACAAGGAAGGAGAGAGTGCTGTCGCTGGAAGAATTCCCTGCCGAGGCAGTCGATTTTGCCGGTTCAGGCCTAACTGATGAAGAGTCTGACTCAGAGTACCGTAACGCTATAGTCAATTTCGCCCTGCAGAAATTAAACGAAGATGAACGGGGAGTGATTACTCTCTTTTATTACGAAGAGATGAGCATTGAAGAAATAGCTGAAGTAACCGGAATCACAAAATCGAACATTAAAGTGAGATTATTCAGGGCCCGAAGGAAAATTCAGGATGTAATTGAAAAAGCTGAAAAGAAAAATCTTATATATCATGAATAAGCAAAATATTAATGAGGCAGATAAGCTCAAAAAGTATCTCAAGGCTGAAAGGATTGAGAAGGCTCCGGAAGGTTTTACTTACAGGCTGATGAAAAACATCCAGGCTGAACCCTTACCCTCACGGAGACAGGGAATATTAAAACCCCCGGTCATTATACCTGTGATTTCTTTTTCCCTTATCGTTCTGTTTTTGATTTCTGCCTTCACCTCTTCTTCAGAAAGGACAAATTCACCTATTCAGAAGATCTCAGACTATCTGGGTAGCCTTAAGATGCCTCTTCCTGAAGGTATTTTCAGCCAGCCCGGCAGTATAAACATGCATATGCCCGATATTATTACGTACTTAATTGCAGCAATATTTATGCTTGCTCTCTTCGACAGGGCCTTGTCGCTGTTTTTCAGGAGGGAAAAGTAGAAATGGGCTTACTGAATATAAAAACGTATCACATCAAACATTTTTGATTGCCTCTATCAAAATCTCAGAAGCCAGTTCAGCCTATCTGTGTTCTCAGACCTTTGGAATTAAGTGAACGGCACATGGAGCTTAGAACTTCAGGAACTCCCCTTTTTACCTCACAGCTTCCCTTAAGGTGTACCAGCATCGCACACTGTTCAGCCTGAACCGG
>CAIPJU010000881.1 GCA_903865465.1 uncultured Bacteroidota bacterium | reverse complement strand
CCGCGATCTGGAGAGGCAGTAAACATAGCCTTTAAAAAATTAAGGTAAAAAGAACAATGACAAGCTTATTAAAAAAGGGCAAAGGGCTTGAAGATAATTTTCAGCTGGATATTACTGACCTTCAGCAGAAGCTGGCAGAATTAGAGATTGAAAATAAGAAGCTGAAGTTTATGAGAGTAATGTCAGCAAAGAATTATGAAAACTTCTTCAATACCGTCGATGACCTGGTTTTTGTTCTTGACACTGAGGGGAAAATAATTCACACCAATGAAATTGCAATTACTAAATTAGGATATTCACGGAATGAGTTGGAAGGAAAACGAGTTACGATCATCCATCCCGATGAGCTCAGAGATATAGCTTTCAGTCTTTTAGAGAAGATGCTTGAAGGGGAAACAGAAGTCAACACTATTCCTCTGCTGACAAAAACAGGAAGTTTTATTCCCGCTGAAACCAGAGTAAAAAAAGGTAATTGGGATGGGGAGGATGTAATTTTCGTTATTTGTAAAGATGTCCTTAAGATCAGGCAATCTGAGGAGAAGTTTTCTACGGCATTTCACCTGAATCCGATCCTGATGGCAATTATCAGCTATGATAATGATAAATTTGTTGATGTCAATGAGGCCTTCCTTAAATCCATGGAATTATCACGTAATGAATTAATAGGGAAAGACTTTATTGAAGCTGGCATATCTGTTGAACCCGGTCTTATCAAAAACATTAAGGAGAAACTGAATTTCAACGTTTCGATAAGGGAAGTTGAAGTTGAATTAGAAACCAGGTCGGGTCGCACTTTGATATTCATCTATTCGGCTGACTATATTTATGTTGGTAATAATCTTTGTTTACTTATCGTAGCGGTCGATATTACAAACAGGAAGCAGACGGAAGCTGAGATCCTTAAAGCCAGAAATGAAGCTGAAAAGGCTAATCAGGTAAAGAGTGAGTTTATCTCAAGGATGAGCCACGAATTAAGGACCCCCATGAATGCCATACTGGGTTTTGCGCAGCTTATGAGCATGGGTGAAATAAGTCCCTCGCACCGGAAGGGTGTAAATCATATCATTAGTAGCGGGAAACACCTCCTTGACCTGATAAATGAAGTTCTTGATATTTCCCGGATTGAATCGGGGAGGATTACATTATCACCTGAACCGATAAGGCTTTCAGGAATAATAACAGAGATGATTGATGTCATTGGTCCGGTGGCGATTAAGCGTAATATCAAACCCAGGCTGGAAGCATCAGAGTCTGATAATCTGTCGGTTATTGCCGACAGGCAGAGTCTTAAGCAGGCTATTATCAATCTTTTAAGCAATGCTGTAAAGTATAATAGTGAGGGAGGGAGTGTAACCGTCAGAACAAAACTGATGGCAGGTGAAACAATTCATTCATCTGCTGTAAGAATATTGGTAAGCGATACAGGCCCGGGTATAAAACCTGAAAATTTAAACAGGCTTTTCTTTCCGTTTGAACGAATAGGAGCAGAGGATTCCGATATTGAAGGCAGCGGACTTGGGCTGTCTCTGGTGAAAAAGCTGGTTAACGCAATGGATGGAGATGTTGGAGTTGAAAGTCAGCCCGGCCTGGGGAGTACATTCTGGATAGAACTTCCATTGTCGGAACCAGAAGCAAACAGAGATTTCTCAATTGAAGGGACAGGGGGAATGGGCCAGCCAAGAATAGAAAAAGCCGGGAATATTCTCTATGTTGAAGATAAGAAGACTAATATCGACCTGATTGAAGAGATTCTTTTATTACATCGTCCTTCTGTTCATCTTGTATCCTGTCGATATGGGGCGCAGGCTCCACAGTATGCAATAAAAAATGATGTTGATCTGATCCTTCTTGACCTTAATCTGCCGGATATCAATGGAACCTCAGTTCTGAAAAATTTGAAATCGGACAAAAGAACATCAGGTATTCCTGTTGTTATTTTGAGCGCTGAAGCAATGCCCGACCGGATAAAGGAAACAGTTAAAGCCGGAGCTGTACAATATCTGACACAACCATTGAATCTTAACAGTTTTCTTAACGCTGTCGACATTTTTCTTGTGAAAAAGCATGAGAATGACAGGAATGGAGATTAATATTGAAGAATATTTTGAATTTATACCTGGTTTGGTCATTTCCAATAGAGTTAATATATTTAGCCAGCGAATTAACTTGACTATTTTTAAATAATATGATTGAACAGTCTCTTCAGAATGCACATATTCTAATTGTGGATGATGAAGCCGCAAATGTTGACATATTGGAAGGACTGATGGCGTTTCAGGGTTTTTCTGGTGTCAAATCGACAACTGATCCCACTATGGTAGTGGAGTTATGCGAATCCTTCAAACCTGATATTATCCTTCTCGATCTGATGATGTCGCCCTTGTCGGGTTTTGAGGTACTCGATCTGATCAGGCAATTCAGAGCGCTTGAAACTTATCTTCCGGTCCTTGTTCTGACTGCTGATATAAATTCCGAGACCAGGCAGCGTGCTTTATCAGGTGGTGCTAATGATTTTGTAACAAAGCCATTTGATCTTATTGAAGTAGGGCAGAGGATACGCAATCTTCTTCAAACAAGATATCTTTACAAGCAGGCCGAAAATCAGAACCAGATTCTGGAACATAAGGTGAAGATCCGTACTTCAGAACTTGAACAGCTGAACGCGGAACTGATAATTGCCAGGGACGATGCGCAGGCAAATGATAATCTGAAGTCGGCATTTATCAGGAGTATCTCGCATGAAATCAGGACTCCGCTGAACGGAATACTGGGGATCTCTTCACTTCTTGTCGACCCTGACCTTGCATCGTCCGAAAAACTGGTATATGTTCCATATCTGAAAGTATCAATCGACAGAATGATTAATACAATTACCAATTATCTCGATATATCGATGATTGTTACGGGGAATGTAATTCTTTCAATCAGGAAATTCAATTTAGATAAAGAACTTAGAGAAATTGAACAGAAATTCAGGGAACAAATTTCAAGTAAAGATATTGTACTGAATCTTGAACTGCCCGAGAATCATAAATTGCATGACCTGAAGACGGACAGGGATGTTTTCAAAAAGATAATAGGTCACCTTCTTGATAATGCATTAAAATTTACCAATTCAGGAGAAATTATATTCGGATATAGTTTTGAATCTGACTTATTAAGATTCTATGTTAAAGATACCGGGGTAGGTATCAACGATAAAGTTAAAAGCAGGATTTTTGACAATTTTGTACAGGAGAGTATTCAGGCATCACGCGATTATGAAGGAAGCGGACTTGGTTTGTCAATTGCCAGGGGCTTCCTGAAGCTGCTTGGAGGTGAGATAAGTTTCGAGTCAGAAAAAGGAAAGGGCTCCATGTTTTTCTTTACACTTCCCGCAAAATAGAATCTTTCTATATTACCTTCATATTCTGATTCTCGAAAAAAAGTCATCCTTATAGGTATTGCTCAGTGGAATTCTCTGATCACCTATTATAATAATTCCCCTTTCAACCGATTTTATTTTGTCGATAGCCACAATAAAGGATTTGTGAACCCTGCAAAACCGTCTCGGCGGAAGGCTCTCTTCGAGTTTCGAAAAGCTTTGAAGGGTCATTATTTTTTTGTCATTACAGATTATACGAAGATAATCTTTCATACCCTCGATGTAGAGTATGCTTTTCAGATCGATCCTCTCGAGACGGTATTCAGTTTTAATGAAAATAAAATCTTCATCTTCACTCTTCGGTTGCTTAATCTCCAGTTTCTGTGAATAGTATGTCATCACTTTATTTACAGCCTGAACAAAACGCTGAAAGGAGTAGGGTTTAAGAAGAAAATCCGAAACATTAAGGTCAAAGCCCCTGATAGCATACTGATCGTAGGCTGAAGTAATGATAATATGTGACCTGGTTTTTACCGATTCAAGAAATTCTATTCCTGAGAGTTGTTCCATCCTGATATCGAGGAATATCAGATCGGAACTGTTTCCATTGAGCCATACAATTGCATCCAGTGCATTATCAAATGTTCTGGCAAGTAAAAGTTCCGGGATCTTATTGATAAATCCTTCAAGCTTTGACAGGGCCAGAGGTTCATCCTCAATGACTATACAGCTGATTTGCATTTGTTTCGATTGTTAATTTAGCTGAAAATATCTGATCGGATGGTTCAATATTCAAATTGTATCTTCCCGGATATGAAAGTTCAAGCCTTTTTTTAAGATTGGATATCCCATAGCCTGAATTGACTCCAGCCGGTGAGATGTTTGATTTTTCATAGTAATTTGAGATAGAGAAGAATATAATTCCCTTCTTCGATAAGAGCCTTATTTCAACGGCCGGCTTCCCCGTCCTGAAACTGGCAAATTTGAACCCGTTTTCCAGAAGAGGTGCAAATAATGAAGGAGAGATTAAAACGGCAAGATCACCTTCTGCTGTGAATATTATATCATCAGGCGATTTTACACGTATCCGGTGAAGTTCGATTAAATTGCTGATATAATCAACCTCTTTTGACAGGGGAACAAAATCCGAATCGGTTTCATAGGTAAGGTAACGCATTATTTCAGAAAGCCTTATAAGGGCTGTTGAGGCTCCGTCGGGATTGCTGTGGATAAGTGAGTCAATATTGTTAAGGGTATTAAAAAGAAAATGGGGGTTAAGTTTACTTTTAAGAAGATCGAGCTCTGCTGTCAGCTTTTGTTTGTCAAGTTCTGCCTTCTGGTTAAGTGTTGTGAACCAGTTTATTATCACTCTAAAGAATGATCCGAAAACAGCAGCCGTCAAAACCGGGTAATAGGCGCTCATATGCATCTTAAGGGAATAACCCCTGTAGAAGTGGTTAAAGGTGCCGTCGAAAAATGCCCTTGAAAAGAAAAGTAAAGTATAGCCGAAAAAGGGCATAATAAGTACAACAAGAAAGGCGACGAGAAAAAATGCAGTCATCTTTCTCCTTTCAAGGAAGCCAGGAACAACGAGATAGTAGAAGATGTAAAAGACAAACATCAGGTAGAGGAATGCGATACTAAATGTCACAATATCCCGGGGAGCCAGACCCTGTCTGATGCCCGAATAGGGCATATTTGCAAAAATTGCAAAGAGCCAGATGAAGATATGGATATATTTGATTTTCTTTTTGCTCATGTTATCAATGCTTATACAAAGCTATATCTGCCTTAATAAAAACACAAAACCGATATACGTGCATACGCAGAATATCGGCAAGATATGTGTTTTTATCGGTAAATTAAACCT
>CAIPJU010000880.1 GCA_903865465.1 uncultured Bacteroidota bacterium | reverse complement strand
TTCTAGGCACTCAAAACTCTAGACACTGATTAGTTACAAGATTTCAACTAAGTGGTTTTATTATATGATTGGTCTGCTATTTATTATATTTTTATTTTCCTGAACATAAAGCCAATTTCAAAGAATAAAACTAACTTAAGGCTTGTCTCTATAAAGTAACAGACTTATTAAAATCTGACCTTAACTTTGTCAAATGGAAAAGAAAAAACTTTTTTTTAATGTACTTGAGAAAAGTGCATTGTTTGGACTATTGATGTCAACTGTGATTTGCCTCAGCGCATTCAGCAGCAAGCCTAAAACTAATATTGCAGCCAGAACAGTATCTTTCGATGATGGATGGCGTTTCCTCAGGGATAGCCTTCCAGGAGCTGAAAACCCTGTTTTCAACGATTCAAACTGGAGAACAGTCGACCTGCCTCATGACTGGAGTATCGAAGATCTTCCGGGTCAGAACGGGAAGGATATTATCGGACCATTTGATAAAACAGCCATTGATAAAATGAGTTCCGGCTATCTGGTCGGAGGTGTGGCATGGTACAGAAAAAGCTTTACAATAAGAGAAGAGGATAAAGGCAAACTGGCTTACCTGTTGTTTGATGGTATTTATATGAATTCAGACGTCTGGATAAACGGGAATCACCTGGGATTCCATCCCTATGGCTATACTCCTTTCTATTACGATATTACTCCATATCTGAATTCAGACGGAAAGCCTGATGTTGTGGCTGTCCGGGTTAAAAATAACGGACTGAATTCGCGCTGGTATTCCGGCTCGGGGATTAACCGTCATGTATGGCTCACACTTGTCAACCCTGCTCATATAGAAATATCAGGAGGTCTGTATATTACAAGCCCTGTAGTCTCCGAAAATTCCGCTGAAGTAAAAATCTCCACTTCACTTGTGAATAAAGGGATTAATAACCAGAACATTACATTACATACTGAGTTGTTCGATCCGTATGGGAAGCTCGCCGGATCGGCCAGCAACAAATCTTTGCTTAAACCCGGCCAGGCTTTGGAATTAAATCAGGTTATAAACCTGAATAAACCTTCCCTATGGTCAATTGACGAACCGCTCCTTTATCAGGCAAGGGTATCAGTATTGAACGACGGCGCAGAGATTGATAAGGATCAGGCTCAGTTCGGTATCCGGGAGGTTAGGATTAATGCTGAGAAAGGATTAACAATCAATGGGAAACAGCTTAAGATGATAGGGGGCTGTTACCACCTTGATAACGGACCTCTCGGCACTGCATCAATTGACAGGGCGGAAGAACGCAAAATTGAAATATTAAAGAAATCTGGGTTCAATGCCATCAGGACAAGCCATAATCCTCCGTCACCCGCCTTGCTTGATGCATGCGACCGTCTGGGAATGGTTGTAATTGATGAAATTTTCGATATGTGGGAAACTCCCAAAAAGGAACAGGACTATCACCAGTATTTCAGGGAATGGTGGCAGAAAGATGTTGAATCGTGGGTTAAGCGCGACCGGAACCATCCCTCAGTTATAATATGGAGTATCGGGAATGAAATTCGTGAAACATTCGATACTGCAGGTTTGCGGATTGCAAGAAACCTTGCGGGTGAGATCCGGAAGTTTGATAAGACCCGAAGTGTAACAGAAGCCTTTAATGATTTTGCCTGGATGATGGGAAGGATGAGTAAATGGGATGAGATTCCTGAACACATGGCTCTCTTCGATCTTGTTGGTTACAATTATGCCTATAAAAGGTATGAGGAAGATCATATTAAATATCCCGAACGTGTTATGGTCGGCACTGAGACCAATCCTCCACTGGCACTTGAAAACTATGAGATGTTAATGAAACATCCCTATGTTATTGGTTATTTTGTCTGGACGGCTACAGATAACATTGGTGAGGCCGGTGTTGGAGTCCCTTTGCTGAAAGATGCCGTAAGTGATGGTAAACAGAGTGCTCAAGGCCTTGCCGGATCGCCCGCTGGTCCTCCGCAGGAATCACCCGCTGGCCCTCCCAATGGAGCTCCGGTTGCTGCTGCAGCCAATGCACCTGGGCCACCTGCTGGTAAACTGGATGCCGGATTCTTTAAACGCGACAGCTGGCCGGTTTTTAATAATTACCAGGGTGATATTGACCTTATTGGGAACAGAAAGGTGCCTTCATATTATCAGTTTGTAGTCTGGGGCAAAAGCAAAGTTGAAATTTTTGTTCACCGCCTAATTCCTGAAGGGAAAAAGGAAATAACAAGTCCATGGGGATTTCCTGATGAACTGAAAAGCTGGAACTGGTCAGGTCATGAAGGGGAGAAATTTCAGGTACATGTTTATACCCGCTCACAACAGGTTAAGCTTGAACTGAATGGGAAAGTTATTGGTGAGCAGAATCTTGATATGGGGAAATCCATTACTGCTACTTTTACCGTCGCATACGAGCCGGGAACGCTTATAGCTCACTGCTACGACAACGGGAAGGAATCAGCATCACAAACCCTGATGACAACAGGTAAGCCTGCAGCGATACGGCTGGTCGCCGACCGCAATAATATCAGGGCAGACAGGAATGATCTGTCGTATATCAGGGCTGAAATAGTTGATTCCAAAGGGAACATTGTTCCTGATGCAGATGATATATCAGTGAGTTTTAAGGTAAAGGGTAACGGAAAAGTTGCCGGAGTCGGAAACGGTAATCCAGCGGACATGTCGAGCTTCCAGCAGCCAGTGAAAAAGGCATATCAGGGTATCTGCCTGGCAATTATTCGCCCTGAAACAAAACCAGGGGTGATAAATGTCAGAGCCAGTGCCGAAGGACTAACTGAAGCTGTATTGGTAATAAATGCGAATTAAAAACGGACTGCCTGAAGTTGTTTACACCTCTTCGTTAGGTGATTTACAGGTAAAAAGCTTACCAATTACTGCAAAATACTAATCTGATTAGATTCGCTTCAATTTATAGATAAAAGGAGATGACAGGTTTTTACTTGTCATTTCCTTTTAACAGGCTGATGATAATAACCCCATTTGAACCTCTGCTGCCATATATAGCTGCAGCTGATCCCTTTAAGACGTCAATTGACTTGACCAGCTGGGGACTTATGTTATCTATTGTTGTAACCGGAACTCCGTCTACCACAAACATAGGTTCTGTACCCGCAGCTATCGAAGTAGCGCTTCTTATCATTATGCTGGTTCCAGTAACCTGAACTCCCGGAACTTCTCCGCGAATCATCTCATAAATTGTGTTATAACCGGCATACCTCGACCTCTTTCCGTCAATCCTTCCTACAGAACCCACAACCTCGCTCTTTTTCATCACACCATAGCCAACATTAACCTTCTCATCATTGGCACTTCCTTTATTGACGTAAGGAATTGATTCTTTAAGGTTAAAACTGATATTATTCCTCCCGTCAATTGCCTCTTCGGTTATTGTGTTGCTTGAAGTCAAAATGCCGATCTTTTTATTATCCTGCCGGACTTTTATTTTATAAAACCCCTTCCTGTCGGTGAGGTTCCCGGTTTTCTCTCCATCGACCAATATGACTGCATCGGCCACCGGGTTGCCTGAAAGGTCTGTCACAATGCCTGATATTTTGATTTTTCCTCCTGATTTCTGACCGTATAATCCTGTTGTCGAACTTACTGCAAGAAAAATGCACAAAAGAATGCCAATCCTGGTTTTCATTTTATTTAATTAATGATAAGTTAAAGACTATATTCAAGCAAATTAATAATTGCTCTCTT
Organism: uncultured Bacteroidota bacterium; assembly: GCA_903865465.1. Taxonomy (GTDB): domain Bacteria; phylum Bacteroidota; class Bacteroidia; order Bacteroidales; family VadinHA17; genus LD21. The sequence continues at coordinate 3,572 of CAIPJU010000880.1, read as the reverse complement.
AATTAGCAAAAATACACCATTAAATTGAGGTTCTAACTTTAATATTTTACCTGTTACAAGCTTTGCGTATTAAATTTACTAAAAACGCGGTTGTATTAGTAAACCATCCTAAATAAAAATTCGTTTTTTAGTGATCACAACCAGGAATGGTGAAATGGAAAACAGAACCTTTCCCTTCCTCACTCTCTACCCAAATTGTGCCACCAAATTTATTAACAAACTCTTTACATACCAGTAAACCCAATCCTGTACTTAGCTCACCATCGGTTCCCATTCGGTTTGTTTTAACATCGAGTCGGAATAAATTATCAACCATTTCGGGAACCATACCAATACCTGAATCCTTTATTGATATTTCAACGCTGTTGTCTGTCATGGCTTTTGTAGAAATATTAATTTCGCCATCCCTGGGAGTAAACTTAACTGCGTTCGATATAAGATTCCTTATAACCGTTTGAAGGATGTTGTTATCTGTAAAAACTTTTATATCATGAGGAACATTATTATAAATCTTAATCCCTTTTGATTTTGCTGATTCATTTAGTACTTCCAATGTATCATTTACTATCGAAAGCAATTGGATTTTCTCCGGAATAAAGGGGATTAATCCCTGTTGCATTCTCGACCATTTAAGCAGGTTTTCGAGTAGGTGAAAAAGGCTGACAGATGAATCTTTTAGTCTTTCAGCAATCGCCCGGATCTCATCCATTGTTAATTCTGATAATTCTTCCGCCAGCATTTCCGTGAGGCCCAGAAAACCCTGAAAGGGGCTTCTAAGGTCGTGGGAAATAATTGAATAAAGCTTGTCTTTCTCAGCATTCAGTTTTAAAAGTTCTTCATTATTAAGTTTTATAATCTGATCTGCAATCTTTCGTTCGCTGATATCACGTGTCAGACTGATAAGATGAGGTATCTCATTGAATGCAATTACTTTCCCTGACATTAATCCTGTAATCACCTCTCCGTTTTTCCGTTGTAACGAAAATTCCATGTTTTCAAAAAATTCTCTCTCTTCAACTCTTTTTACTGTATCAAAACGGTCTGAAGGAGTTCTCCAGATTTTAATTTCGGCAGCGGTTTTGCCAAGGACTTCCGCTTTTGTATACCCGAATATTCTGGTAAAGCCTTCATTACAATCGATAAATTTACCATCGCTAAGGCGGGAAATCACTGCCGAATCAGGGCTTGTGTTAAAAATTTTTTCGAAGTGGACTTTTGCTTCTGACATATCTGAATTCAACTTCTGGTTTAACATAATGATAAAACCAAAAGTCCATAAAAGCCCCACAATCAGAGCATCAAAATACTGAATAAGTCCCACTCTTGATTGAGCGAACAATTCAGAATCAGGGTTTCCTGCCAATATTATAATGGCCGATAAGGAGAAAATGATACCATGCACCAGGAATATGGCTATGTTTAAATTTGCCGTCAGTGCTATTGAAACAGTTTTATTTTTATATATTGATATTGCAGTCAAAAAGGCGATTACAGAAAGATACACATCCAGAAGAAGGGCGCGTATTGTAATATCATCTTTTATAAAAAAGAAAAAAAGATGCAGAACCACAAAGCTCGCAAAAAATGAAATGATGAATGTCCGGTTTACTTCTTTATTAAAGAACCGGATCATCCCGATATAAATTAATATTGTTCCGGATAAGATTATTATATCTTGAAAAACAATCATCACCCCAAGGAGAGCAGGGATATTACGCAGCAGGATGAGTCCAAAACCCAGAACTTCGGCAGTGCTCCAAAGTAACCACCATCCTGTCCCATTTATATTCTTGTTTGCTTTATATTGACTGAAAAGCACTAACACCTGAAGGAGATGAGAAATCCCTATAATAAAAATAAGTGTTCGAATATCAATTTGCATAATGATATTGGATTATATATGTAATAGGACTTCAGCAAAAATGTCTTACACCTCTATGTAAAGTTAATTAAAAAGAACGAAAAGGTGATGAAAATGTCATTGCCAGCGGCCTGATCGTGAAAACAATAATGTGATAAAAAATAATACTTAAGCTCCGAATAATAGAACATGTGAATTCTCCATATTATTTTCCGTGAATTGGTTAAATAAGGAGCGATGAGGAAGTGATATAATCTGCTTTTAAAATTCATATTGGATACAAAAGAGTGTTATTACCAATTAATTGCTTAATTTTGCAGCCCTTTTAAAGTGATGTATTACCTTAGCAATTATTTATATCAATGATTACAGTTTCAAATCTAAGTATTCAGTTTGGGAAGCGTATTCTATTTCAGGATGTTAATCAGATCTTTACTCCGGGCAACTGCTACGGTGTAATCGGAGCCAATGGGGCCGGGAAATCTACCTTCCTTAAAATGCTTTACGGTGATGTTGAGTCGCGTTCCGGATCGGTGACTTTTGGCCCGGGCGAGAGAGTTTCTGTTCTTAAGCAGGATCATTTTGAATTTGACGAATGCACAGTCCTCGACACTGTGAAGATGGGCCATACGGTTCTCTGGAATATCGCTAATGAGAAAGATAATTTATACCTGAAGTCTGATTTTTCAGAGAAAGACGGGATGAGGGCTTCAGAGCTAGAAGAAAGGTTCAATGAGCTCGACGGGTGGAACGCAGAAAGCAATGCTGCAAGTCTTCTGAGTGGACTCGGGATAAAGGAGGAGAACCATTATAAACTACTCAAAGAGCTCTCAGGAAAAGAAAAAGTAAAAGTTCTTCTTGCCCAGGCCCTATTCGGGAAGCCCGATAATCTCCTGCTCGATGAGCCAACCAATGACCTTGACCTTGAGACGGTAACCTGGCTTGAGAACTATCTGTCTGAATTTGAGAATACCGTACTCGTGGTATCGCATGACAGGCATTTTCTCGATTCAATATGCACACACATCATCGACATCGATTTCAGCAAGGTGCAGCAGTTTTCGGGGAATTACAGTTTCTGGTATGAATCGAGTCAGCTTGCCTTAAGACAACAGTTGGCACAGAACAAAAAGGCAGAGGAAAAAAAGAAGGAGTTACAGGAATTTATTGCGCGCTTCAGGGCTAATGTGAAGAAATCAAAACAAACCACCAGCCGGAAGAAAATGATAGAGAAATTAAATATTGAAGAGATCAAACCTTCAACACGCAGGTATCCGGGCATTATCTTCACCCCGGGCAGGGAGCCTGGAAACATGGTGCTTTCAGTAAAAGGTCTTTCAGGAATTTACGATGGCAAAACTATGTTTCATGATCTTAATTTTACTGTCAATAAAAATGATAAGATCGCATTCCTTTCCAGGGATACAAGGGCTATGACTATTCTTTTTGAACTCCTCAAAGGTCATGATAAGCCTCAGAAAGGAACTTTCGAATGGGGCCAGACAATAGTGAAGGCATATCTGCCACTGGAAAATGAAAAATTCTTTGAGAAAGACATAGTTCTTGTTGACTGGCTGGCCCAGTATTCTGACGACACAAGTGAAATGTTCTTACGTGGGTTCCTTGGAAAAATGCTTTTCTCCGGTGAGGAGATATATAAAAAGGTAAACGTGCTTTCAGGAGGGGAGAGAGTTCGCTGTATGATTGCCCG
>CAIPJU010000879.1 GCA_903865465.1 uncultured Bacteroidota bacterium | reverse complement strand
CTCAAGCTCGGTGTGGGAAACCTCTAAACCAGATCGGTGGATAAAAATATCCTTATTGTCGTCGGTCTGAAGGAATCCGTAACCCTTTACCCTGTCATACCACTTAACAGTACCTTTCATAGTTTTGGAATTTTATAAACTACCTGTAGTTGTCTCTTCTGTTTCCACCACCACCTCTGCGGTCGTTATCACCACCTCTGAAATTACTTTTTCTGTCTGTTCTTTCGATTGATTCATTAACAATAATGTTTCTACCGCTTACTTCAGCACCGTTTAATTCTTCGATAGCTTTTTTAGCTTCAGTGTCATTCGGCATTTCAACAAAACCAAATCCTTTGCTTTTTCCGGAGTACTTGTCAATAATGATTTTTGCGGATGTTACTTCGCCATACTCTTCAAAAATTTCTTTTAATTCTGCTTCATTCATTTTAAAATGAAGACTTCCTACGTAAATGTTCATAATTCAATAATTAAAGTATTTGTAAACAGATGCAAAGGTCATATTTATTTTCGAGAACTAAAAATAAATTGCCTTAGAATATTTACTATAAGTGATTTTTATCAGCTATTGTTTTAAATTCCTTTTAAAAAAGTATGAAACATGCACTTTATTTATTGATTCATCCTTTTTTGTAAATGAAGTGAGTTTCTAAAACTCCCAAAAAGCCGGTCAATAGTCATGCTTTGCGGCTCCTGATGTAAATATGTTTAATATTGATCTGACCGGACTCCCTTTCGTCAATTTCAAAATCTAAAGATTTAATAAGTGGCGTTAATTTAGTAAATCCAAAGTTACGCGGATCAAAATCGGGTTGTTTCTTAAGAATCAGATTTCCAACATCACCCAGAAATGCCCAGCCGTTTTCATCTGCAAGGTCACTGATAGAATTTGCAATCAGTCTTTTCACCTTTTTCTGCTGACTTAGCGGACTATTGTCCTCCCTTAATTTCTTTTTCGTGACAGACTTTCCCTTCTTAACAGGTTCCGGAGAGGGATCGGTATTAGAAATTTCAGAAGTCAATATCTCCAGGTATATGAATTTATCACAAGCGATAATGAAAGGCTGAGGAGTTTTCTTCTCACCGATGCCGATAACCTTCATGCCTGCTTCCCTGAGTCTTGTGGCCAGACGTGTGAAATCGCTGTCGCTTGAGACAATGCAGAAGCCATCAACTTTACCGGAATATAGAATATCCATTGCATCGATAATAAGGGCTGAGTCAGTAGAGTTCTTGCCCCTGGTATAGCTGTATTGCTGTACCGGAGTAATGGCATTCTCGAGAAGCACCGATTTCCAGCCTGAAACTGTAGGCCTCGTCCAGTCACCATAGATCCTTTTGAAGGTGGGAGTACCATATTTGGCAATCTCTTCAAACATTGCCTTTACGTTGCTATAGGGAATATTATCGGCGTCAATAACGACTGCCAGCCTCAAATCATTTAATGGCTGCATATTTAAATATAATATAAAATGTGCTGCAAGTTAAGCTTTTTCTGCTTATCAGCCCCTAATCTCTCTTCCGTTTTAGAGCAACAGAGATGGACAGGTTATTTCCTCTTTCCCGTCATCTCATCAACTTCGAGCATCAGGACTTTGGTCCTTTCAAGGACCTTTTCATTGAATTTGAACTCCTTGGAACCGGAATATTTAAGCATAATCTGCCTGAGTCCTTTAATCTTTTCTTCAAGCTCCTTTACAATATAAACTTTTCCATAGCCAACAACGCTGCTGAAATTCATGCCCCAGTCACAAGCCTCTTCCCCAGGGTATAATTTGTGGTCTGTATCCAGTTCAAAGCAGACATAATTATTTTTCTCAAGCATCAGTAGTTTTCTTCCTTCAGGTGCACAATGAAACCAGAAACATGGTTTGTCGCCTCCCGTGTAACCAAAATTCAGACTTACAATATAGGGTACGTTATTATCAGCCATTGCAATACGGCAGACATCACTGTTCGATATTATTTCCTCGATTATTGCTCTTTCGGTGATCTCCCTGTCTTTCCTTCTCATATTTTTCGATTATAAATAAATAAATAAAAATAAAGATTTTTGTTAAATTTGCTTACTGTCAAGGAAATTGGTTCCAAACTAATCAAAATCAACTAATATGGGAAAAGGAGATAAGAAATCTAAAAGAGGTAAAATCATTCTGGGTTCATTTGGAGTAAGACGTCCAAGAAAAAAAGCTTATGTTCATGTCACAGATGTTACAGAACCTTTAAGGACACATAAATTAAAAGAGAGTAAAGCAGTCAAAGAAGTTAACCTTGTGACTGAGGCAGCTCCTCATAAGGAGACAAAAGCTGCAAAGGAGAAAAAAGAACCTAAAAAGGAGGTTAAAGAGGCAAAACACGAAGCAACAGCTAAAGCAAAAAAGGCAAAGGAAGAATAATCCGAAAGGGAGATAGTTTAATACCAGGAGCTAATGCCGGAACCGGAAATGTAAGAGCCTGTTTTGTATAACTTACTATTTTGCCTGATTGGAAATTCAGGTTGTTAGGAATATCATCTTTTTACTATCAGCCATCTATAATCTTCCGGGTCAATTACGGCATTAATAATTACAGGTTCTGTTACTGAAAGGGCTCTTATAACTGCCTTTTTCATCGATTCGGTTGAGTCAGCCGTGAGAACAGTGACTCCGAAAAAAATATCGGCGCCAAAAAGGTCTCCTGTATAAAGCTGAGTGCCATAAATTGGAACATCCCTCCACGATTGCTTTATTTTGATGAGGTTGAGCTCTCCATCGGAAAATACAACGACAATCAAAGGAAGATTGTAGCGGCGTGCAGTAATTAACTCACCAGCCATCATAAGAAATCCGCCATCGCCGGTGATACATACAACAGTCGACGAACCGTCATTCAATTGAGCTGCGAGTGCTGCAGGGATACCGAATCCCATTCCCGACCATCCGTTTGTCATGAGGATCTTTCGGCTTCCCTCCAGGTGCCAGAATTGCCCTGCAAGGTGAAGATGTGATCCGACATCAGAGGTGAGTATTACATTTACCGGCAGTTCTTCATGGAGAATTTTTAAAGCGGCAGCAGGACCAAAATGATTTGTAAATCCTTCATATACCGAATTCATTTCCGACTTTACATCTTCAATGAGAGTGCTGTCGAAGCTTATTTCTGATCCTTCAAGTTCTTCAAGTAACTTAAACCACTCATCGGCTTGTCCGACAAATTGCAGATAGGTACCGGAATATGGGAGAGCCGTCTCAACCGTATCGAAATGTATAAGAGGAATATCAGCCATCCACGATTCATAGTTGAATTCAACAGGGTCGTAGCCCAGTCCTAATATCAGATCAGCATCCTTATAAATATCTTCCAGATAATCGCTTAATGAGTGGAACAGAACTCCACAATAGCATCTGTGATTTTCAGGGATGATTCCTTTGGCCATGGGCGTGATTAGAACAGGCAGGGGAGTTCTATCGAGAAAGGCCAGAAGCCTTTCGCCAATTTTAAGCCTTTCAGCAGTCAGCCCGCATGCTATTACAGGCATTTTGGCCTAGAT
>CAIPJU010000878.1 GCA_903865465.1 uncultured Bacteroidota bacterium | reverse complement strand
CGTTATCCTGTAGGGCTTAATAAGGTAATTTTGTAATTATTTTATTCTTAATGCTGTTATTATTGCTATTTTGTTTTAAATTTGCTTTCGTATCGGATAAACTATAAACTCTTATAAGACAGATCAGAGACAATTAACAAATAATTATTTTTAACCATGAAAAAAATCAAAAACTATTTTATCCTTATCCTTGCTGCTGCAATTATGACTAGTTGTGGTGGTCTGAATAAGATGAAGAAGGATTCAGGCTTGATCAAATATGAGGTCACACCTAAAGTTCTTGAAGCTCATGCCGGTATCGTCAATGTTACAATAAAAGGTACCTTCCCGGCTAAATATTTTGATAAGAAAACCACTGTGACAGCAACCCCCGTTCTTACCTATCAGGGCGGAGAAGTAGCCTTTGAAAAAGTTCAGGTTATCCAGGGTGAGAGTGTTCAGGCTAACAATAAAGTAATTAGCTATACAGGAGGTGATTTTACATATACAAGCACGGTACCCTACACCGATGCCATCAAAAAATCTGAACTTGTTCTGAAAATCAGTGCTGTCAGAGGTAAAAAAAGTCTTGCTTTTGATCCTATTAAACTTGCTGATGGGGTTATTGCAACTTCAACCCTTGTTGACAAAGACAGCAGACCAGTTATGATGAAGGACAATTTTGTCAGAATCACACCTGAAAGTCAGGCAGCAGCGATTAACTATCTGATCAATAGCGCAGATGTCAGGAAAACTGAACTTAAGAAAGACGATGTGTCACTTCTTCTTGCTTATATCAAATCAGTCAGCGTTGATGCTAATCACAAACTTAAAAATACCGTTGTGAGTTCTTATGCTTCTCCTGATGGAAAATATGACCTTAACGAAAAACTTTCAGGGAAAAGAGGATCTGCAGCTGATAAATTCATAAAGAATGAATTTAAGACTGTCGATGCTGCCAAAGCAGAAGGATTCTTCGATGAGAAAACTACAGCAGAAGACTGGGAAGGTTTCAAGGCAGAAGTTGAAAAATCATCTATGCAGGACAAAGACCTCATCCTCCGTGTTCTTTCTATGTATTCCGATGCTGATGTACGCGAAAAGGAGATAAAAAACATGTCAGCTGCTTTTACAGCTCTGAAAACTGACATCCTTCCTAAACTCAGGAGATCTAAACTTATCATCAACACTGATAAAATTGGCCGTTCCGATGAGCAGATTCTTAGTCAGATGAAATCTGATCCTTCTGTTTTAAGTCTCGAAGAGATGCTTTATTCAGCAACACTTACAAAAGATGCCAATGAACAGCTTAAATTCTACCAGGCTACTGCAGCTGCTTTTCCAAAATGCATCCGTGCAGCTAACAATGTTGGCTATACCTATCTTCTCCTTGGCAAAGCTGATGAAGCAGCAGCAGCATTTGAAACTGCAAAAGCTATTCAGAATAACGACGTAGTTAAGAGTAATCTTGGCTTCTGCGCACTGGTAAAAGGTGATATGGCTAAAGCTGAAGGCTATTTCAATTCAATGACCGCTTCAACACCTGAATCAAAATATGGCCTGGGTGTAATAGCAATAACAAGGGCAGAATATGACAAAGCTGTTAATTATTTCGGTAACGAGCCCTCATTCAACCTTGCTCTTGCGCTGGTACTTAAAGGCGACGTCAACAAAGCAAAAGCTACCCTCGATGGGATGAAAGAGCTTTGCAAATGTGGAAAACCATCTTACCTCAAGGGAGTGGTTGGTGCCCGTCTCGACGACAAAACCTATATGCTTAATGGTCTCAAGGAAGCTATCGGACTGAAAGCTGTTTGGAAAGACTATGTTAAAACTGACCTCGAATTTGCAAAATACTTCAGCGACGACACATTCAAGTCGATCGTTCAGTAAGAGATAATTCATAATTTGAGAAAGGCTGCCATTGTACGGCAGCCTTTTTCTATATCTTCCGGCTGAGTTTCCCGTTCAGTTCCCACAGCACAATTCCGGCGCTGATAGCAACATTGAATGAATGTTTGGTTCCAAACTGAGGAATCTCAATACACATATCACAGCGGTCAACAACATTCTGACTAACACCGTTAACTTCATGCCCGAAAATGAGAGCATATTTCTCCCCCTTTTCGATATCCACATCCTGAAGCTCCACTGATTCTTCAGCCTGCTCAATGGCTATAATTCTGTATCCATCTGATCTCAAATCGTTAACCGCATCGAGTGTTGAAGCATAATATTTCCAATCAACCGATTCAGTGGCACCGAGCGCTGTCTTCTGGATTTCCCTGTTTGGGGGCTGTCCTGTGATACCGCAAAGTAATACAGCATGCGTCAGAAAAGCATCGGCAGTTCTGAAAATAGATCCTACATTACTTAGACTCCTTACATTATCAAGCACAAGTACAAAGGGAGATTTTTCACTGGTTTTGTACTGATCAACGCTCTTTCTTTCGAGTTCTTTGTTGAGAAGTTTACGCATTCTTTTTTTTGCGAAAATAATTAAATAATATGGTAAATATTATTACTTTGTGAGCTGCGAATAATGTGAAAAAGAAATTGTTAATAAAATAACAGTATAAGAATGAATGTGCATGAATTTCAGGGTAAGTCCTTACTTAAGGCTTACAATGTCGATATTCAGGAGGGCTTTGTAGCCGAAAATCCCGATCAGGCTGTCATGGCTGCCGAACAGCTGAAAGAAAAGTACGGATCTGATTTCTTCGTTGTTAAGGCACAGATCCATGCCGGAGGTAGGGGTAAGGGAGGCGGAGTAAAACTCGCAAAATCGATTGGTGATGTACGAAGGCTTGCTGGTGAAATAATTGGTATGCAACTGGTAACGCCTCAAACCAGTGCCGAAGGGAAAAAAGTAAACAGGGTGCTTATTGCCCAGGATGTTTATTATAAAGGCGAATCCGATCCTAAGGAATTTTATATCAGTATTCTCCTAAACAGGAATAGCGGCAGGAATATTGTGATGTATTCTCCCGAAGGGGGGATGTCGATCGAGGAAGTTGCCGAAAAAACACCCGACAGAATATTTACCGAGGAGATAGATCCTGCAATAGGACTTCAGGATTTCCAGAAAAGGAATATCGCTTTTAATCTTGGTTTGTCGGGTACTGCCTTTAAGAATATGCAGAAATTTCTTGAAGGAATCTGTGAAACCTATCTTTCATCCGATGCGCAACTTCTTGAAATAAACCCTGTTCTGAAGACAAGCGACAACAGGATACTTGCCGTCGACTGCAAACTGGTAATTGACGACAACGCACTCTACAGGCAGCCTGAAATTGCTGCTATGCGCGATATCTCAGAGGAAGATCCCGTGGAGGTCGAAGCAGTTAAATATAACCTCAATTTTGTTAAACTCGATGGTAATGTAGGATGTATGGTGAATGGCGCAGGTCTGGCCATGGCAACTATGGACATCATCAAACTTTCAGGCGGGTCGCCTGCTAATTTCCTCGATGTTGGTGGAGGAGCCAATGCTAAAACTGTTGAAGCCGGATTCAGGATTATTCTTAAAGATCCTGCCGTTAAAGCTATTCTGATTAATATTTTCGGGGGCATTGTGCGCTGCGACAGGGTTGCAAATGGTGTCGTGGAGGCGTATAAATCAATAGGCGAAATTAAAGTTCCGGTCATCGTCCGCCTACAGGGGACGAATGCCGAGGAGGCTAAGAAAATTATCGACAATTCCGGTCTGGCTGTCTATTCTGCGATATCATTCAGCGACGCTGCTGCTCTGGTTACCAGGGTGCTGAACTGAAAAAGGGCCAATGCATGGTATCACCATTTGTCAGATCATTTTGATACTTTGTCTGTAATGAACTTACCCAATCTGCCATTCAGGCTCTCCCTGAAAAAAGTTTCATTTGCCTTATTCCTGGTTATGGTTATTGTGCTTCTCATTGGAAGACAGTGCCATGGATATTTCAGCACGCGATGTATCGACTACGGTCAGAAAGAATACAGCAGACGGTTAAGCGACAAACTGGTTGTTTATATTGCTTCAGCAAGGCTTAGGGGAATAAAACCATGCAGCGATGACAATGAACTGCAGAAAAGGATCTCAGAAGGCAGGCTTGTTAATGTAAAAAGCAATTCAAAATATGTGATAGCCAAAATGACTTACAGTTATCCCTGTATCACAAAGGATACTAAGGTACTGCTTGATGAGATAGCAAATCGTTTTTCAGACAAGACCTCAGCAGGCGGATTGAAAAAGGCCAGGTTCGTCATAACCTCCATGACACGTGAGATGGAGAGCCTTAAGATGCTGAGGGAAAATAATTCAAACGCATCGGCAAACAGTCCGCATCTATACGGGAATGCCTTTGATATAAGCTATAAGAGATTTAAGGTTCGGAAGTGGAGAATGACTTCCTGCGATGAGAAATTTATGAAAGAGGCTCTTGCCCAGGTGATATGGCAGCTAAAAAGAGAAAGAAGATGCTGGGCCACCTACGAAAAGGAACAGAGCTGTTTCCATGTTGTTTGCAGATAGTTTTGTCAAAAATAGAGTCAGCCCTATTTTTTATGAGATTCGTCGCAATAGGGTTTGGTCTGCGATTTACCACATCTGCATAGCCAAACCTCACCAGGCGACACCTCGGAGTCCCTCCTCAGGTCCTTCAGAGTGAAATTCCCGCTAATCCTAAGAGGTCCGAATTCAATCACTTCAACAGTAGCCTGCGGCGTAATTTCTTTATTCTCTTCCATAACAATGCTCTTAGTCGATAAACCCTACTTTTCTGTGCCTTCCGTCGCAGAATGGGGGATGATCACTGGCCCCGCACCTGCATAATGAAACCAGGCTTTCTTTCACCTCTTTGGTAATACCATCGTAACAAAGGGTAAAACTTCCCTTAATCACAATCGGACCATCAATCATTACTTTTGCTGTAACAGGAGGAACTGGCTCAGGCAGTGCCTGTGTATTGCTCAATTCCGGTCGTCGGAATTTCACATGATTGGTCTGGTCTTTATCAACTGAATCATTTTTTGCATCCTCATTCCATTTCCATGTTAAGGCCTCCGTAGGACACATGTTGACTATCTCAATAATTTTATCTGTTGTCGATCCGTTCATGTCAATCCAGGGCCTTCTGCCAGGGTCAAAAACCTCGAGAAGTTCCCTGTAACAGTACGAAGCATGCACACAGGCTGTAGGTTTCCAGAATACTGTAATTTCATCGTTACTGTATCTTCGTCCCCCTGTGAATTTCTTGTTCTCTTTCTCCATCTTCAGTTTTTTACTTTGTCTGAATCTCTTTTCAATGTAAATTCCCGTGCATTAAAACCGGCCATACCTTCATATCAGAGGAACATCTAAAACCTGAAATTGTATTATTCAATTTTTGTGATGCAGATATTAGTTGTTCAAGTTCACCAGCGCTGTAACTTATGAATCACAAATTTATCAAACCATTGTTTAAAATCAAACAGGAATGATAAAATTGCCATTTCTGTTTAATAAATTAACAAAAATTTAACCTTAAGAATAGTCAGGCTAAGCTCTCTTTCCTCTCTTTAATTATCCTTACTTTGTGATTATAATAATTACTCGACGCTATAAAATTTGCTGACGTAATATTGCCCCTTGCAGTAAAGGGCAGGTATACCTACAGTATTCCTGAACCCCTTGAGGGAATTGTTTGTCCGGGGATTAGGGTTAATGTTCAGTTTGGCGGAAACCGGATGTACAGTGGCATAGTATTTTCAGTTCACGACAGGAAGCCTGATTCCGATAAGCTTAAGCCGATAATTGCAGTTCCTGATACCTTTCCGCTTGTGAACGATATTCAACTCAAATTCTGGATCTGGATGTCGGAATACTATATGTGCACCGAAGGGGAAGTTATGAAGGCTGCCCTTCCTTCAGATATTGTAATCGACAATTACAAACCACGTATTGAGACCTTTATTACTCTGGCAAACAGATTGAGTGACCGGGAACTGAACAGTATTCTCGACAAGCTTGTAAAAGCTCCAAAACAGCAGGATGCTCTTTCGGCTTATTTAAGACTTTCAGAATATGTTGCAGGCGCTGAACCTCTTCCCGTAAAAAAGTCACATCTACTCTCCGAAATCCGTTCCACCTCCGCCGTAATTGATTCATTGACTGCTAAGGGTATTCTGTTGCCTGTGGCAAAGGAAGTATCGAGGCTGGGCATAGCTGACTCATTTACGGAGCCGGTAAAGAATCTGAGTCAGGAGCAGGGGAATGCCCATATGGCAATAAAGTCAATATTCCGTGATAAAGAAATTGTCCTTTTGCATGGAGTGACATCAAGCGGAAAGACCGAGATCTACATTCATCTCATTGAAGAGCAGCTCAGGGTTGGGAAGCAGGTGCTTTATATGCTTCCCGAGATAGCTCTCACAACTCAGATCATTCAGCGACTGAGAAAGCACTTCGGAGCTGCAACGGGAGTTTATCATTCAAGACTAAATGACCATGAACGGGCTGAGATCTGGAAGAGAGTTTCCAGCGAGGATGTCAACGATGGTTACAGGCTTATTCTCGGTGTAAGATCCTCACTCTTCCTCCCATTCGGTAACCTGGGACTGATAATCATCGATGAAGAGCATGATGGTTCATATAAACAGCATGACCCCGCACCCCGGTACCATGCCCGCGATTCGGCCATCATGCTTGCTATGCTTCACGGGGCCAAAACAATTCTTGGTTCCGCTTCACCCTCAATTGAGAGTTATAACAATGCTCTTAAAGGGAAATATGGACTAGCTGAACTCATGGAGCGCTACGGTCAGATTAAACTACCGGAAATTGTTCTCGCAAATACGAGGGAAGCTTACAGGAAGAAACTGATGGTATCCCATTTCACACCGGAACTGCTTTATGCAATCGATGATGCTCTTGGAAGAGAAGAACAGATAATCCTGTTCCAGAACCGAAGAGGTTTTTCTCCCTATATCGAATGTTCAGAATGCGGCTGGATACCCGTTTGCGTTCAGTGCGCTGTCAATCTTACCTATCACAAAGGAATAGCTAGACTTGTATGTCATTATTGCGGCTTCTCAATACCCATGCCTTCAAAATGCGACAGCTGCCATTCTTCGGCAATGGTGACAAAGGGATTCGGCACCGAAAAGATCGAAGATGAAATTAAAATTGTCTTTCCCAATGCCAGAGTTGCACGAATGGACCAGGATACTACCAGGAACAAGAACTCCTTCGACAAAATAATTAAAGCATTTGAAGATCGTCAAATTGATATACTTATTGGTACTCAGATGATATCAAAGGGTCTTGATTTTGAAAATCTGACAATAGTGGGAATTTTAAATGCCGATAATCTTCTTAATTTCCCCGATTTCAGGGCCCATGAACGCAGTTTTCAGCTAATGGAGCAGGTTAGCGGCAGAGCCGGGAGAAGACAAAAGCAGGGAAGGGTGGTCATTCAGACCTCTGATCCGGCAAATAAAATTATTCGGCTTGTACTAAGGCATGATTATCGAAGCCTTTTTAAGCTGCAGGCCGAAGAAAGAATGACCTTCAATTATCCCCCTTTCTGCAGGATGATAAAAATAAATATCAGGCATAAGGAGAGAGAGAGACTTAATTATTACGCCGATCTGCTTGGGAAAGAGCTTAAGGAGATTTTCGGCAGGAGGGTACTCGGTCCCGAATCACCTGTGATCTCCCAGATTCAGTCGTGGTATATAAAAACCATTCTCATTAAAATTGAGAGGGAAAAGCCACCTGCCAAAGCCAGACAGTTTATAGCTGAGGCTATTGCCCTCATTGATAAAGAAAAGGGAACCGGTTCTCTCAGGATCGCCGTGGATGTCGATCCATATTAATAAGTTTTAGTCGGTAATCCTTACCTTAATTAATAAGACGAGTGCTCTTGTGTTTTTGATTACCAATTATTAAAAATTGCGTAACTAATCAGTGTCTAGAGTTTTGAGTGCCTAGAATGCCTAAAGTTAATAGAAATAGAGTAAATCAGTCTCTTTTATAACCAGCAATGACACTTAAAGCACCTACCACATTTTGATTATTTTTTATGGCAGTATCTAT
>CAIPJU010000877.1 GCA_903865465.1 uncultured Bacteroidota bacterium | reverse complement strand
GGAAGAGAGGTTTTCATCTTTGCAAAGTTGTTTAAAGGCAGCTATCTGCTCTTCATTCCAGAATTTATCAAAGGCGTCCGGGATATCATCCGAATCAGGGATCAGGGGTAGATTCTCCTGGATGAATTTCTCGATCAGTTCCCGTTTGCTGCGCAAATGCGCTTCACCGGCAATCAGGTCAATGATCTCCTTGCGCCGCTTTTCCTGATCGCTGCCCTTCAGGTTTGCAAGCAATTTGAGGATGTAAGCAACATTGATTTCATCCCGACGGATCAGTTCCAGTTCAAAATCAACATCTTCGAGGATGGAAGCTTTATCTACCTGATGGTCGGATCTGACTTTATCATACAGATCAAGGTATTTGCTTTTGTAATCTTCGAAAAGCTGCTCATTCATCGCCAGATGGTCAAAACTGAAATCAGCGAAGGTGCAGAGCACATTCTTTAACCGCATAAGTTCCCTGAAGGCCTTGATAAACTCAAGTTCTTCTGTTTCACTGGGCAGGTCATTGACACTATTTACTGTTGGGGTAACTTTTAGCAACTCAATGAATGCCTGGGAGAATTTTCTGACATACTCATCGTAGGGCTGCATGATGATGATATCCTTGGCGTCCTTGTTGGAAAACAAAGCTATGGCATCATCAGTTGCTTTCTTCAGATTGCGAAAAACTACGATATTTCCCTGGGATTTCTGATCATTGAAAATCCGGTTCGTTCTTGAATAGGCCTGGATGAGACCATGATATTTCAGGTTTTTATCAACATACATCGTGTTGACCTTTTTAGCATCAAACCCTGTAAGGAACATATTCACCACCAGCAGGATGTCAACCCGATCCTGTTCCCGGGCATCAATCCGTTCACGGTCCTTGATGCGTTTTGAAATATCATTGTAGTAATTGTAAAAGGAAAGATTATCCCGGGTAGAGAAATTGGTTGTAAACATTTGATTGTAATGGATGATAAACTCATCCAGCTTTTCACGGCTGTGCTTGTTGATATTGGACGAGGAGTTTCCTCGCTGATAATCTGATTTATGATCCGCTGCTAAATTAAATTCCTCATCCTCCGGTTCATCATATAAAAAGCCGGTAGCATCCTTATCATCTTCATTGGCAGTATAACTGAAGATGGTGGCAACACGCAAATTGTGTTCTCCCGCCTCCTTTTTTGCCTGAAACAGCTCATAATATTTGATCAGTGTTTCAATGCTGCTCACACAAAACATCGCCGTGAATTCCTGACTATAGGTTTTCCGGTGATGGTGCGCCAGGATGTAATCGGCAATTTTATTCAGACGCACCGGTGATTCCATTAACTCTTTGGTGTCAATGTCTTCAACCTCAATATCGATGTTGGTGTTACTTTCATCTTTTTGTTTGTACCGGCCCACGTACTCTACGGAAAATTTGAGCACATTTTCATCCTTGATGGCATCGGTGATCACATACTTATGAAGGCAATCGCCAAATAACTCCTTGGTGGTACGTCTGCCCAATTCGTTTTTCACTGCGTTGTCAACAAAAATGGGAGTTCCGGTAAAACCAAACAATTGAAT
Source organism: uncultured Bacteroidota bacterium (assembly GCA_903865465.1). GTDB lineage: Bacteria > Bacteroidota > Bacteroidia > Bacteroidales > VadinHA17 > LD21. The sequence continues at coordinate 616 of CAIPJU010000877.1, read as the reverse complement.
GTTTTTGAAGAAGGATTTTATCCGGGCATGGGTCTCACCAAACTGTGAACGGTGACATTCATCGAAAATGAATACGATTTTTTCATCTTTCAGCCTTTCCATGCGCAGCAGGTATTGTTTCTTGCTGATGGCCGTATTAAGTTTCTGAATAGTGGTGACGATGAGTTTGGTATCATCGGAAAACTGCTTAACCAGGGCATTTGTATTATCCGTACCGTCGATGCTGCCTTTGCTGAAGCTGTTGAATTCTTTAGTGGTCTGATAGTCCAGGTCTTTTCTGTCAACCACAAAAACGACTTTCTTCACATTTGGCAGGTTCATCAGGATTTGACTGGCCTTAAATGAAGTCAGTGTTTTTCCCGAACCGGTAGTGTGCCAGATATATCCGTTTTTGTTGGTGTCTTTCACCCTTTCTATCAGGGCTTCCACGGCGAAATACTGATAAGGTCGCAGGACCATTAAAATCTTATGAGCTTCGCTGAGCACAATATACTTGCAAACCATTTTTGACACATGGCAGGAATCCAGGAAACAGAATGCAAATTGTTCCAGCTGCGTAATGGTTTTATTGCCCAGATCGCTCCAAAAGAAGGTTTGCTTAAAGGATTGGTATTTG
>CAIPJU010000876.1 GCA_903865465.1 uncultured Bacteroidota bacterium | reverse complement strand
CTCGGCAACTCTTTCTCCAGATATCAAGAAATTAACGGAACAATATTTAAATAATCCGATTTTCATTTCTGTGATTTCCGGAGAGACCGCAAAAAACATCGACCAAGATGTTATTCGCGTTCGAGGTAAAGATGAGAAATTGGAAAAGCTAAACGAAGTTCTCAAAAAAGAGGGCTCCGATAAAGTTTTGATCTTCCGAGAGATGAAACACAGTGTGGATGAACTTACAAAGGACTTAACCCGCATGGGTTTCAAAGTCGGATGTATCCATGGCGACAAAAGAAGCCGTGAACGTATTCGTACTCTCGAATCATTTAAAAAAGATCATATCAATATTTTGATTGCGACAGATGTGGCTGCGAGGGGATTAGATATTCCAGACGTCACCCATGTCATCAACTATGATGTGCCTCAAACATATGATACATATGTGCACCGCATCGGCCGAACTGGCCGAAGTGGTAAAAAGGGAACAGCGCTCACTTTTGTGCCGGCGTAGTTATTGCGATATAATATATTGGTCATGACAAAAAAGATCAAATTAGTATTTGTTATAATTTTGTTGTTGGTCGCAGGGATTTTTTTGTGGAAAAATTTTGAGAATTATCGACAAAACAAAAATTTGCCAGCTGATTCGAATTTGATTGCTTCGCGTACTCCAGACCAAGGTTGTAAGTGGGTGCCATTTACAAATGAAAAACTCGGCATAAGTATGCTGGTGGAAAAATGTTTCCCACAAATGTATCCGTATTATTCTATTTCCGGGAAGGCTGTTTTGGAACATTATGTCAATGACCCAGCCACCCCAGACGTTCCCAAAAAAGTGATCGAGGTTTTTACCAAACCAGCTGATCAAAAGATTGAAGAGGCTCTCAAAGCACAATTCATTGACGTGCTACCAAGCCCTTTTTCTAAAACCTGCGTGGTGGTAAAAACCACAGATGATACTGCCACAAAAAGCCAATACAAGATAGAACCAAATAAAACTCGGATGGCAGAAATAAACAAAGAATCAGGAACCGACATTCCCGACTATAGCGAATGCGGAACATATGCGCTAAACCCCGATTCGATAGAATATTTTGAATACCAGCCAGGCAATGCAAAAACAAAATTTATATATGTAGACGCTGGGCAAGATGAGCAATATTTTGATCCGGATTCGATTCAGTTGAATGGTAACATTTTAAAAACTGCACAATATCAAGGGACATATGGTTATGAAGGGAAAGGGGAAAATGCTGGATTCAATGATGTGTATGTTTTTGCTGAAACAGACAACACCATTTTGTTTGACTTTAATGAATCCAAAGGAGCGCCATCGTATGATCAAGGAAATGCTTATGGGCGAGTCCAATTATTAAACGGCTCGGGGGCAAGCGTGGATGCCTCTGTGGCAAGCAATGACACACCCCAACCGGGATGCAAATTGCAATTTGATTTTTCGAATAATTCTCTGTCCGTCACAAATCTTGCGGATCCCAAGAGTGATGGTTATTATTGTGGATTCGGAGGGACAATGTTTCCTGGTGGAAAATATCCTAAAATATCAAACGACTTGCCTTCGGATCTTGGAATTTACAATGACGGTTATGATTTTAAAACTCACTCCAGTGCTAATTATTTTTTCACAGGAGAATATACTGGACTAAATGGTCCGGTTATAAATTTTAACGCGTCAAGCGAGTAAACTATTTTAATTTTTATTAATCCGGTTTTGTGATTGTTTTATTGATGGCTGAGCGATATAATAATTGAGGTCATTATTAATTAATCTAAAAAACAAAATGAACCAGCCATCTTCGTTTCAGGCGCAGTATCCGTTAAGTCCTAGAAAGTTTTGGAAGAAGTGTATTCAGGGATCAGTTCCGTATTTTTTTCTGGCTCTTCTAATTGGTGTGCTGGTGGATTTCTTTGTTGTCATAACTCCACAAGTCAACAACCAGACTGCAGATTTCAGTGGAGTATTTTATTTTGTTCTGCCAATCTTGGGTTGTATGATTATTTTTATGCTTGCAGTTTTTCTACTTCGAGCTTGGTATGTAAAAGTTTATATTAAACGTTACTACTACGACTGTGGGGAACAATTTGTGACAATTAAAAAAGGCGTTTTCGCCCCAACGGAAATTCATGTGCAGTATCAGAAAATCCAAGATGTGTATGTGGATCAAGATCTTTTGGACAGAATGATGGGTCTTTATGATGTGCATATTGCGAGTGCCACGGTGACTTCCGGGATCGAAGCCCATATCGATGGCGTGAAT
>CAIPJU010000875.1 GCA_903865465.1 uncultured Bacteroidota bacterium | reverse complement strand
GATTCTCTTCTGGTATTTGATATGATCAATAAAATTCGCATTCACTATATGCGCATCATGAATTCTGAAAAAATGATCAGCCGGAAGTAACTCTTCAATTTTCTTCAGATGCATTGTTACAACTTTAAATTCGTTTGAATTATCAGTCAGAAAAACTTTTGTATATGCACCGTCGGCTTCACAATAGATAATCCTGTCAGGGGAAAGAAAGTGCAGTTCGTCATTGCTTTTGATAAGGATTTTACCGCTTTTCTGAACCGTATAGGAACCTTGAATTGAAGGGGTGGAGTTGCGTGTCTCCATGTGTTCCAAAGCCCGGCTTACAGCCCTTTTAAGGTCATCAGGAAGAACAGGCTTGATTAGATAATCAATCGCATCCAACTTAAAGGCATGCAAAGCAAACTCGTCATGAGCAGTAGTAAAAATAATTTGAGGATGATTGTTTTCAAGTAGTTCAAATAGGGTGAAAGCATCCATGTCCCCCAACTGAATATCTGAAAATACCAAATCATAACTTAGCAGTGGTAAAACGTCGAGTGCCATTTTCCCCGAATCGACATAGGCAATAATTTTGACTTCAGGACAATATTCCTGAATCATCATAGTCAGGTTTTTACCAAGCAAAGGATCGTCCTCGAGAATTACAGCATTAATCATTTGGAATATTTTAATGTTCCAACAGCCGAAACAATATTAGCCAGGGAGGAAATAAAAGATTACTAAATACCAACAATTACGATGTTCCTCCAACGAAATTTCTTCAAAGGTAAAAAATAAATCAAATAAAAGGAAGAACTTAAGAAGAGCGTTTCCGTTCGATCTTAAATTCTTCCTGAATATTTCAATACCGAATAAAAGAGTATTGAACCTTTTTGATTATCCCTAAGGTTGTTTGGTTTCTACTATCTGTTGATCACAACTTTAAATGTTTGAAAGAATGAACTGTTATAGATGTAAACGAGATAAAAACCATTAGGTATCGCTCCAAGATTAAAGAGCTTCTTATAGGCACCCAGAGATGTTTTCGCATCGACGACTTCCGTGATCCGATTTCCTTCCATGTCAAAAATGCTAATGTTAAATACTGCTTCAGCCGGAAGCGTGATATCTACCGTGAAACTCCCATTACTTGGTACAGGATAAACATTTAACGTTTTTGTCGGTACCTTTAACACAAATTGCTGATCCGAAACAAGACCCTTACCGCACGAGTTGGATCCGTAAACAGTCAACGGACCGCTAACCGCAGCCTGAGTGAAACTAAGAGTAACACTATTGGTACCATCTCCGGATTTAATGACCACTCCGGCAGGTACACTCCAATGGTATTCGGTAGCATTGGCAATCGGAGGAACCGTATAAACTCCTTCACTTCCAAGTACGAACTGATCAGTTCCGCTTTCGCTTACAATTGGATCTGCCTGGCCTACCTGTTGCGCCAACCCATAATTAAAGACCGATTCTTTCCCGGCAGAGCAACTATTTAATCCATAAACCGATATGGTACCTGCAGTCGCGGTTCCATCAAAATTAACGGTGATAGTCGAAGTTC
>CAIPJU010000874.1 GCA_903865465.1 uncultured Bacteroidota bacterium | reverse complement strand
GTTTATAATTAATTATTTAAAAAAGACCGTTCACCAGGATGAACTGAATTATTTTCTATTCAAGTATGGTGATTTAAAGGATGTTGCCCTGGTGGAGGCCTGGCTTAATTATCTGGGAATAACATATGATGCTGTCGGACAAGAAAACATCCCTCCCTCGGGCAGGTTTATTTTTGTTTCAAACCATCCTCTGGGCGGACTCGACGGCCTGGTATTTATCAATGAGATCTCCAAATATTTCAGAGAGATCCGATTCCCGGTCAATGACATACTAACCACCATAAAAAACCTCTCGGGAATATTCCTTCCTGTTAACAAGCATGGCTCACAGGGAAGGGAGGCAGCTGCACGAATTGAAAATGAATATGCCTCCGACAGCCAGATTCTCTATTTCCCTGCGGGTTTATGTTCGAGGAAAAGGAAGGGGTTAATCAGTGATCTGGAATGGCAGAAAAGTTTTATATCCAAGGCTATACAGCATAAAAGGGATATTATTCCGGCTTACTTTTCTGGAAGGAACTCCGACTTTTTTTATAACCTTTCAAACATCAGAAAACTTCTGGGTATCAAAGCAAACATTGAGATGGTGTATCTTCCCGATGAGATGTTCAGACAAAAGGATAAGTCAATACGGCTTGTATTTGGTGAGCCGATACCATGGCAGACCTTCGACAAGTCGCGAACTTTCCTCCAATGGGCCGAATGGGTAAGGTCAAAATCGTATGAGCTTGAAAGGTTACATTCTTAATAAACTGTTTGCCAAAAAAAGATTAAATTGCGGACTATTTAAAAAATTCCGGATATCGCGTGATATCTGTTACAAGTATGTTTATGACAGCAGTTGTTGCTCAATTACCTAAGGACCAAATAATAGCCGAATTGACTCCGGACAAGTTGCTCAGGAAAACGAATAATGGAGGCAATGAGGTTTATATTTTCGACAACAACACATCGCCTGTTTTGATGCAGGAAGTTGGCAGGGTCCGTGAACTGACCTTCCGTCATGCGGGAGGAGGTACAGGCAAAGAGATCGATATTGACGATTTCGATACGGCCCTTGTTGACCCGCAACAGCAGCTCATTGTATGGGACCCTGAAAACAAGGAATTGATAGGAGGTTACCGTTATTATTTCCCGCCGAAAGGATGTTCTCATTGCGATATTAAGAAGCTTGCATCCTCATCGTATTTCAATTTTTCAGACAAGTTTCTTTCAAAGTATTATCCTCATCTCATGGAACTGGGACGCTCATTTGTCCACCCCGATTACCAGTCGCGTACAATGGGCAGGAAGAGCCTTTTTGCATTGGATAACCTGTGGGACGGGCTCGGAGCAATAATTATTGACAACCATCATCTTAAATATCTTTTCGGGAAGGTTACAATGTATACTCACTTCAACCCGAAAGCGAGGAATATGATCCTCTATTTTCTGAGGAAACATTTTAATGACCCCGATCATCTTGTTACACCTATCGAACCTGCCAATCTTGACATACATTACGATGAGATGAAGAAGTTGTTCCGGGGATGGCGATATAAGGAGAATTACAAAATTCTTTCGCGCGAAGTAAGAAATCTGAATGAGAATATACCACCCCTCATAAATGCCTATATGAACCTCTCACCTACTATGCGCACCTTCGGCACTTTTATCAATCACAAATTCGGTGATGTGGAGGAGACGGGAATCATGATTACCTTAAGGGATATCTATGTCGAAAAGATAAACAGGCATCTCGCTTCCTACAAGAAAGATTTCGAAATAAAGTGGTTTTCGCACGAAAATCAGTAAGCCCTGATATTTTTACCCTCTATATAGTTTACAAAAGCCTGGTTTGAAACCTTGTTTCCCCCTGGTGTGGGATAATTTCCGGTAAAGTACCAGTCACCTGTATGACCAGGACAAGCTTCGTGCAAGCCTTCAATAGACTGATAAACAATTTCAACCTCTGCTTCAACCTCATCGGCTTTTAGCAATGTTGATATTTTTTTTGATATCTCTTCCGGCGTAAACGGCCTGTAAATTTCCCTTACCACATTTTTCATATGATCAATTGGTTTGGTAAGTTCAGCCAGAGCCTCTTCGTATACCTGATTAATAAGCCAGTCCTTTCCGTTATCTTTGAGTAGACTTATTGCAGCCCTGAAAGCGATAAGGTCACCAAGTTTCGCCATGTCAATTCCATAACAGTCGGGATATCGCAGCTGGGGAGAGGATGACACTATTACTATTTTTTTAGGATCGAGCCTGTCGAGGATCCTGATGATACTTTTTTTAAGGGTTGTCCCTCTTACAATAGAATCATCAATAGCGACAAGGTTATCGACACCCCGTCGGATTACTCCACGGTTGCCGCCGGAAGGAGGCACGGGAGCGCGAGCACCAGCAGGATTCCGGTAAGCCAGGGTCGCGGGGCGCTCGGTCTGTCCGGTGTTCCAGTTGCACG
>CAIPJU010000873.1 GCA_903865465.1 uncultured Bacteroidota bacterium | reverse complement strand
TGTCGGATCATCAGGATTTTACCTGTCGCATATTAATGGAGTCATAATTCGAAGGAATACATTTTTCGATCCTCCGCATAGCCATGCAAAGTCAGATCAGATTTTTATTCAGAATTACCGGTATATCGATCCTAATTCATCCATCAGCAATATCTTTATCTATTCAAATATTTTTATCTCTCCATCGATAGCATCAATACAAATGGAAGGTAGCCAGAGTGTTTTTATTTATAACAATACATTTTATAACCACAATTCGGAGAGGGCTGAATCAATAGCTCATGTTTGGGTAGACAGGCATAATTCACATGTTGAGGTGAAAAATAATATCTTCTATTCCGATCTGTCCTCTGATAAAAATGGATCTGGGGTTGAATTATTTGTCAGGGACGGTCAGAATCCCGAAAAGGTTGATTCTGATCATAATCTTTACTACAGAATAAAGAAAAGCCTTAGGATTGTTGAGAAGGAGTATGTTGATACATATTATACAGGCGACTTGCCAGCCATAAGCAAAAAATATGGTTGGGAAAAAAATTCCCCTCCGCCTGCTGATCCGCATTTTGCTGACCCCGGCAAAAATAACTTTGAGCTTATTGCTGGTTCACCGGCTATCGGAAAGGGAGACAATCTGAACCTCCCCTTCGACTTTTTGGGTAAGCCTTTCAATGCCGTAAAACCAAGTATCGGTGCTTGTGAATTTTATCCACAAAATAGTGTTATTCCGTCAAAGAAAAGATGATTTCTGTGGAATTGTTAATCATTCCTGACAGGTATTGATGGTTGCATCTAAAACATTTATATTCAGAAGATTGTATATTGGTGTTTAGTCATCACCCGTGATTATTGTTGATGAGTATCTAATGTAAAATGCTCATATACAAAAAGTTAAATTAAATTGTATTTATTATACTTACATCTTTAGTTGAAATGTCTGCCATGAAGCTGGTAAACATTATAGCTTATCTTTGTGTTTAGTAAATGTTTTCATTTGTAAACGAATCATTGGCTGAAACCTAACGGATGATTTATTTAATAAGGGTTAAAAACATATGAAATTTAAGATTCTGTCTCTGATTTTTCTATTATCAGTCAACTCGTTATTGGCAAATGTCAGTTCTGACACGAAGATAATCTTCAGGTTCGATGATTATCTTTTAACTCCGTCGAAACTTACAGATTCGCTTTTTCTGACTTTCAGCAGGAATAAGATACCTCTCTGCATAGGGATAATTCCTTTTGATACTTCCGGGAAATTTTTAAACCAACTCGATTCTGTCCAGATTGCGGATCTTCAATCGAGAATTAGTAATGGTGAGATTGAAGTTGCCCTTCACGGATATAACCACAGGAACCAGGTAACGAGATTATTCTTCAGGAAGTCAACAAAAAGTGAGTTTGCAACTACAGCATATGAAAAACAGCTGTTTAAACTATCTGCGGGGAAGAGAGTTCTCGATAGTCTGCTCAAAACAAATATCAGTGTATTTGTACCGCCATTCAACACTTATGACAATAATACATTAAAGGCACTCGAAAAACTTAATTTTAAGATAATCTCAGGCAACAGGCAGGGTCCTTCTGACAATAGTTCAATGTATTATATGCCTGAAACTCATGAAGATTTTTCTGGTTTGGCCGAAATAATTAAGAAAAACAAGGGCAGAGATGTGACTATTGTAGTCTATTTTCACCCTTATACTTTTGTGGGTGGCACTGGCTATTATGAAGGTCATTCAGCAGGTACCATAGCTATTAATCAGCTTGACGGTTTTCTAAAGTGGGTAAATACTCTCAATATCAGCAGTACTACTTTTACCGGCCT
>CAIPJU010000872.1 GCA_903865465.1 uncultured Bacteroidota bacterium | reverse complement strand
TTACCAATGGAGGTGTCTTTGGCTCTTTAATGTCCACCCCTATTCTGAATCCTCCGCAAAGCGCGATCCTTGGAATGCATTCAATAAAAGACAGGCCCGTTGCAATAAACGGAAAAGTGGAAATCCGGCCAATGATGTATGTGGCACTCTCCTATGACCACCGGATAATCGATGGCAAAGACTCGGTAGGATTTCTTGTAAAAGTTAAAGAATTGATTGAAGATCCGGCAAGACTTCTTTTTAATGGAAAAAGTCAGGAAGAAATATTGCTTGGCCTGTAATCATCAATCTAAAATGAACACCGGACAGACAAAAAACCAAATACTACTTTCTGAATTCCGAAGAAGTTTACTTAAGCAATTAAGCAAACTTCTTTTTTTTTGTGCAATTCTATCTAAAAACAAAAGGCACCCCTTTTGAGGATGCCCTATGTTAAACTAACCAAAATCTATGAAAAAAAGTGCTTTACTCTTACGAAGCAAATATGCAAAAGAATTTAGTTAAGACGATTCAACAGATCTTAAAGATTGTTAAATCAATGTATCTGAACGATAATCGTTATTTAACAATCCTCATTTTATAAAAGGAACGGTAAACAAAGAATAATGCTATTAAAAAGAAAACCCCTCCAACATAAGGAGCCACACTATAAAAGCTGTCAGATATAGCAATTTCCATAGCAAGCAGTCCGAACAATGTGGTAAATTTGATAATTGGATTCAATGCTACCGACGAAGTATCTTTAAAAGGATCGCCAACGGTATCACCAACAATAGAGGCTTCATGTAAAGCAGTACCCTTTTCACGCAGATCAACTTCCACAACTTTTTTCGCATTGTCCCATGCACCTCCGGCATTAGCCATAAAGAGTGCCTGGAAAAGTCCAAAGACAGCTATCGAAATAAGGTAACTAACAAAAAAGGAAGTTGCTGCATACTTTAGAGCTGGAGTTGCTGCTGACATATCACGATATCCCGCAAAGAAAGCAAAGGCCAGCGCAAAGGAGAAAATTGCAATAAAGATATTGAACATTCCTGTCTGAGCATATTGAGTACAAATCTTAACAACCTCTTTGGAAGTTTCAATTGAAGCACTACTGTCCGCACCTTCGTCCAAATGAATATTTTTCTTGATGTATTCGACTGCACGGTATGCACCAGTTGTGACAGCTTGAATAGATGCTCCCGTAAACCAGTAAATTACAGAACCACCTGCAAGGAATCCCAGAATAGTATATGGATTCAGGATATTTAGTATTGTCTCGGGTGCAATACCAAATTTACCTTTAATCAACAGAATAAGTGAAAAGATCATGGTTGTTGCTCCAACAACGGCAGTACCAATAAGTACAGGTTTTGCTGTGGCTTTAAACGTATTACCTGCGCCATCATTAGCTTCCAGATAATGTTTGGCATTTTCGAAATCGGGTTTAAATCCAAATTCTTTTTCAATCTCTGCCGCTGCATTGGGATTTTCCTCAATCAGCGAAAGTTCGTAGATACTCTGAGCATTATCTGTAACCGGTCCATAACTGTCTACAGCAATTGTAACGGGGCCCATTCCCAGAAAGCCAAAAGCCACAAGACCAAAGGCAAATATCGATGGATAGATCATCAGCGCGTCAAGGCCATGAGTGGAAGAAAAATAAGCAATGAACATCAATACCAAAAATACCATACC
>CAIPJU010000871.1 GCA_903865465.1 uncultured Bacteroidota bacterium | reverse complement strand
CAAAAAGATTATCCCTCATGGAAAATATTGTTGCAGGGCAGTTCTATGACGGACGGGGAATCAGCACTATGTCGAGCTTTATTTTCAATGTATCATCAAGCTTTAACCTGACTGCTACCTATGGATTAAACCTGGTAAGGTTTCCGGAGAGAAAGACCAACAATTCCCTTAATATTCAAACTTTTAATCTGAATGCCATGGTCATGTTCAGTACCAAATTAACGGCAAGCATGATGACCCAGTATGTAAACACGAATAAGGAGATTATTTCCAACTTCAGGCTGAGATATAACCCAAAGGAAGGAAATGATATCTATCTGGTCTTTAATGATTACAGAAGAGTTCAGGGGAGAGGAACAATTCCGGTAACACCACGGTTCTTTAATGAGACGGTGATGGTGAAATTTATTCACACATTTATCCTTTAATACTTTTCCAGGTGCCTTCCAGTCCATGACTAAGATAACTTACATTTCATTTAAACAGACATAATAAATTGTCTTATAAAAAAAGGGCAGCCTGTTAACTCCAATTTGGCAGTGATTTAAAGAAGATGTAAATTTGAATTACATCTTCACATGGTGAAAACAGAAATTTTTATACAATATTATTTTGTTAAATAACTCAAAACATCCATGAAAATAAAATATATTGCCATTACCGGCTTTTTCTTTCTTTTATCAGCCTGTGCATCCGTGCCGAGAGAGAGTGTCATACTCTCACAAAACCTTGGTAATGAGCTTCAGGTTCTTCATAATTCTCACCGGAATTGTCTTGAGATCTACTATAAAAATATTAAGGGGTCGATCAACTCTTTTGTTGATGACGTCTATGCTCCGTATATTATTCATAATGCACTTAGTAAGGAACTCGATAGTTATAAAAAGGGAGGGCAGTCGCTCTATAAGATTTTCGATTCTGCCGGGCAGAAAACGGCAAAGAAAGATCCGGATGATGCCTTAAATCCTCTTTTTGATTTTCTTGCCTCTGCCAGTGAACAGATAGAGAAAAAAAGAAGTGAATACCTTCTTCCTGTTTTAAAGCTGGAAAATGAACTTATCTTATCAGTCGATCAGGCATACGAAAATGCCATAAACGCCAATTCGACAATAACAGGATTTTTGCTCTCAGCCAGAAAAGCAAAAAAAGGGCAACAGGAGGATTTATCAAAGTCGATTCTGCCGGCGGAAGATACTATTGCAACCGATCATCTGATTAAACTTAATGAATGGCTCAACGAGGCAGTACAGGAAGGTAAAAAGATCGACATAAGGAGCGAAGGCGCCTATAAACAGATTGAGGTCATTTCTAAAAGAATTAAGCAACTGACAGATCAGAACTAAAGGAAAGGAACTTCACTCTTCCTATACTGTATTCATCAATCAAATATCTGAATACGGTGGTGTGGTCAGAATAAAAAGATAAAGCCCTCCCGGTTCTGTATCCAATAACCTTGAGGGCTTTATTAAAAGAGTTCTGATTAATTAAATAATCTCACTTATTTCAGTTCTAAATAAATCCATGCTGATTTTACATCTGCACTGAATCCAAACGCTCACTGCCTTCCCTGCCGGTGCCGGTATCAGGAGTGCTGACGTAAACAACTGTATTGGAGTTTCCGATATCAAGACCTACATAAGCTGTATTTTCAAGGTTTCCGTAGTCGCTGCTCATTTTTGACCGTGCTATTGACTGAAGGCAATATCCTCTTCCTGCACAAAGATAAGGTTCAGGATAAACAACTACATCGAGGAATGAACCAAATTCGTTTTTAAACAGATCGATAATTTCAGGGTACATAGCACCTCCACCGACAAGATACATCCTTTCTGTATTGGTGTAATCCTCGTCAGTGATTTTACGTTTAATGGCTGGCGACACAACCTCATTATAGTAGCTCTTCAGGGCATTGCTGCGCAAATCCTTCAGGTTTATTCTTTTGCGGTCTAATACAATAAGACCCCTCTGAAATGCTCTTTCAAGCTGCTGTTCTGTGATCAGGTTCAGATAATATTCTTTTTTCAAAGCGTTTTCTACAATATTCACAGCGTAGTGCAAACCCTTTGTACTATCGGTAGTACGTTGAACAAGTCCCTTAGGCATCGATTGTGCAATCTCAAAGGTACCGTAACCAAGGCATGCGACGAAGAAGTTGTTTTTCTCCTGGGTAACCCCTTCGCGAAGAGCTTTCACACATCCATCAACTTCGGTCATGATATCAATATTATCAACCTGAAATGAGGATCTTTCAACCCTTGTTCCGCCGAATGTCCTGGAATCAAAACTTACTTCAAACCGATTCAAAAGATATCTTTCAGAATCTTTCTTGTACGACTGATAGGTCGTAAACGGGAATCCCGAAGTAACAATGAGACGTGAGTACCTTCCCATTGATGCAACAAGGAGCCCTGTGGTTGCGATTAACTGATAATCGATCTCATTTACAGATGAATTTATCAGTTTGTGGGGAGAATCACCTTCCCTCAGGGCGAGGTTACCAACAAGGTAATCCTTCCCGTTAAAATCAATAATCTTGATGCCGTCGACGAAGTTCTCGGCCACTTTGTGAAATTCAGTTGAATTTTCCTCAAAAACGCTAGGTATAACAAATGATCTTTCCATGTTTATTTAGGTTAACAGTATTGGTTATAGAAGTCTAAATGCTATGTGTCTTTTCATCCGGAATTGATACAGATATTGAATCGGTTAAGTTATTTTTTTTATTTCTTATATCTTTAATCTTATCTTTTTGGAAGATAGTCCCTATCTCCCTGTTTCCGCTGAAAACACTTCCCCTGTGAAATTCAGCGACAGTAGCCTTTAATGAACCGAGAAAAAGGATTCCGGCATGAATACTGCCTTGTCAGAGATATTAGAGTTCCCTAAAAGTCTCCCTTCCACTACCATTTCCCTTGTCATTATTTCTCCCGATACAGTAGCTTCCCTGCCCACAGTCAAAAGGCCTGTTACAACCAATTTACAAGTAAAGTTTCCGCTTATTAACAGATTACCATTAAACTTTAAATCGCCTCTTCCTGAATTCAGAATGCAGGTATTGCTTTCCGTGGAGGGCTTATTAAAATCATTTATATGGTTCTCGAACTCCATTTTAAAAAAAGATATAAATGCAATATTCCGGTTTTAACTAGATTTTCCCAAACCATTTTCTGCTAACCCCCCTACTCTCCCATATGGTTATTACAAATATAATCAAAACATTGTAACATAAAAGTTTTTCGATGCTTTTCAATTCTAAATAGCAAATCGAAGATGTTTTTTTATATTTTAATGATAATCAAACACATAAACTAAATAATCAAATAATTGACTACTTATAAGGTAATTTTTTTTAGGAATAAACCGGAAACTGTCACTTAATT
>CAIPJU010000870.1 GCA_903865465.1 uncultured Bacteroidota bacterium | reverse complement strand
CTGTTGCCATAATCCTCATTCCATTTCAACCCGCTCTGCATATGCATCATATCATTGAGAGTTATCTTGTTTCTTTCATCATTTTTCCATTGCTCAAGCAGATCAGCTTTGTTAATATCCAGCTTACCTTGTTTTGAGAGGATCCCGATCATGGCATTAGTGAAACTCTTCGCCATCGACCAGCTAAGAAATCTGGTGTGGCTATCGAATTGAGGTTTATACTTCTCAGCCACTGGTATGCCTTTGTGCAGAACCATAAAAGCAAATGCATCACCATTATAGCTGTTGTTATTTACAAGCTTCCCTGAAATATCTGCAAGTGCAGCCTTGTCTATACCTGTTATTGTATCAGGAATGATGTTCCCCAATGGCCACTTCGTACTATCCTGCTTATAACCCGGACTTTTTATTAAAGGAAATCTAATCTGCCTGAGTGCCTCTTCCGGAATGTCTTTTATCAGGGTAGCACCAAATCCTTCACGGTAAATGGCTTTTGATTCGCCCCACAGAAAATGGCTGGTCACACTTCTCTCATTGAAGTCAACAAGGTTACTCGTGTATTTGATAAATGAAAACTTAAGGTCATTTGCTTCAACATCAGCAGGTTTACGTCCCGAGACAAAGACATCCGAACAAAGGTTTTTGGCGGCATACCCGGTAATTATAGGCATTAATGAATTTATATAAACTCCGGCGCTTAAAATAATTATTGTCACGAGTGATAATGTCAATCTTAAAATCCTTTTGCCTCTCATTGCAATGAATATTTAATTAGTAATTAATTAATGTGCTGATAATTAATGTTATATCTTTCTGATACCAATTCCCGGAGATTCATTAAGTGTGAGCTTGCCTTCAATTACTTTCACGCCTTCATATATATCATTATTGATCAGAAGATTACCATCAAGGTCGGCCCAGTCGGCCAACGGAGAAAGCTGGGCCGCTGCAGAAACAGCACAGGATGTTTCTGTCATACAACCAATCATAACCTTCATATCAAACGCCTTTGCCATTGCTATCATCTTATATGCCGAGAGCATCCCGCCGCATTTCATAAGCTTGACATTAATTCCACTGAAGAGTCCGATTACCTTTTTGAAATCATGAAGCGTCTGGATCGATTCATCCGCCATAATAGGCAGCGGGCTGTTTTGTGTGAGCCAGGCGATATCGTCAACTGCTGTTTTTGGCATCGGCTGTTCAACGAACACAACTCCCTTTTCCTTAAGCCACTGGACCATTTCCAGAGCCTTGCTCCTGTCGGTCCAACCCTGGTTTACATCAACACAAATCGGCTTGTTGGTCTGGCTCCTCACCGTTTCTATCATCTCCCTGTCGTTTTCATGACCCAGCTTCACCTTGAGAATTTTATATGGAGCCGCCTCCTGAACTTTATCTTTTACCACATCGGGCTTATCAATACCTATTGTGAAAGATGTATTTGGAGTCGAAGCCGGATTAAGTCCCAGAATCCTGTGCCAGGGCTGGTTCATCATCTTTCCAACCAGGTCATGAAGTGCAATATCAACGGAAGCTTTGGCAGCATAATTACCCGGGGCAATCTGATCTACATAAGTAATTATATCTTCAAGCAGGAAAGGATTGCTGAAAGCAGAGAGATTGACTTTCGAAAGAAAATCCGATACTGTGACATGGCTTTCGCCCAGGTATGGCGGCATGGAGGCTTCGCCATATCCGGTAAAATCTTCATAGTTTATTTCTGTGAGCATTACAGGAGTTGTGGTTCTGGAACT
>CAIPJU010000869.1 GCA_903865465.1 uncultured Bacteroidota bacterium | reverse complement strand
TTAACTAAATCAATAATAACAAATTATGAAGAGAGTTTTATTTCTTATTATCACTGTTTTCATCTTCAGCATTCTGCCTGCTCAGAAGTTTGAAAAGCTTGCAAAAACTCCTCCCATGGGGTGGAACAGCTGGAACAAGTACCAATGTAATGTAAGTGAGTCACTTATTATGTCGATGGCAGATGCTATGATCAGCAGCGGGATGAAAGATGCCGGTTATCAGTATATTGTAATTGACGATTGCTGGCAGATTTCGCGCGACGATAGCGGCAATATAGTCCCCGACAAGGATAGGTTCCCTCACGGCATGAAATACCTGGCCGACTATATTCATTCAAAGGGACTTAAATTCGGAATCTATTCGAGTGCCGGAACGGTTACCTGTCAGAGGCGCCCTGGCGGCTTCGGGCATGAGTACCAGGATGCTCTTTATTACGCCAGTTGCGGTGTGGATTATCTCAAATACGACTGGTGCGGATCGACATCTCAGGACGCTAAATCATCATATACCTGTATGCGTGATGCACTCTTCACAGCAGGAAGACCAATTGTTTTCAGTATCTGTGAATGGGGATCGAACAAACCATGGGAATGGGCAGGCTCTGTTGGTCATCTCTGGAGAACAACAGGCGATATAAGCGATTCATGGAACAGCATGATTGAAATTTTCGAGAAACAAAAAGATCTCGCACGATATGCAGGTCCGGGAAAATGGAATGACCCCGACATGCTTGAGGTGGGAAATGGCGGCATGACTGCAGAAGAGTACAAAACCCATTTTTCATTATGGTGCATGCTCTCTGCTCCTCTGATAGCAGGTAATGATATCCAGAATATGACGCCCGAAATCAAATCGATCCTGATGAATAAAGAGATTATAGCTCTCGATCAGGACTCCCTGGGACATCAGGCAACATGTTACAGGGATAATAACGATTATCAGATCTGGATCAAAGGAGTTTCGAACAACGAAAAAGCTATATGTCTGCTGAACAGGAGTGATGAAAAGAAATCGGTGCTCGTTGATTTTTCACTGCTTGCACAGGTCAGGACTCCCGGACAGGGTTTTGAAGGATTCGGCGGTCCTGGAGCACCTCCGCCTCCCGGAGCTCCCGGAATGCCTCCAATGCCGCCTCCAGGAACCCCTGGTGCAGCGCCTGCTCAGTCAAGACCAGGAACGGCAGGCGGATTCGGACCACGAAACAGAGCACCACTGACAATAAACAATTTAATTGTCAGGGATTTATGGGACCATAAAGATCTGGAATTAAAAGAGACAGCAGCTTACGTTGATCTGCCCCCTCACTCTGTAAAGGTTTATAAACTCATTAGAAAATAAACATTAAGTCCGCTCCGAAATGAATTTTACACCCCTAAATCCCCTAAGGGGACTTTTAAACCTGCAGATTTTCAATTGGTCACCCTGCAGTGCAGGGGGTAAAAACAATTGAAGACAAGAATTCCTGATTTTCGGAGCGGACTCAATATAAATACTTACTTATTCAAATGAGAACCTGAAAGTGTCGTTCTTTTTCTTTCCGGTAATAAATACAAGCGCATCGGTAAGGTTGACCTTCGAGGCTTCCGAACCGCTGCGTTTTTCACCTTTTACCTCAATTCTCACCTTGTGATTTCCCTGCGAAAGATTGAACTTATGCCAGATGCTTGTATTTCCGTATTCCTGTTTATTGTAATTGAAATAGGTGTCTATTGTACGATCGAGAGTCCCATCAATATAAATATCAGCCTTCCCTCCATTCTTGTTCCATTCGCCTGACAGCGAGACTCCTGTACCTGTAAAATCAAATTCTGCAATATCGCCTTTATTCTCAGCAATTTCTGAAGCATTCTCAAGGCTTTTCCCATCTGCTGCAGGCCGTTTTACTGTTTCCCATTTTCCTTTGAAAGTCCAGGCACTTTTGTCAAAAACGGCAATTTTCTTCTGAAACACCGCATCAGGAAAGGAGACCTCGAGCATTGGCGCCACTGGCTCCTGTACTTTTATCTTAATCCTGTTGCCTGAGACCACACCCGATTCTTTTTTTATGAGGGCCAAAGCATAATTGTAAGTGTTCTCCACGGCTTTTGTAAAGGAGTAATCGGTGTTAATGAAAAGGGAGTCTTTGTATTCGGTAACGCCCTTTGTAAACTCTGGGGCAAGGTTTTTAAAGCCCTTAAGTACTCCAAGAACTGCCATGGCATTCGATGGGTTGCAGTCAGAATCCTGTCCGCATCGTGTAGCTATCTCCATGGTTTTCATTGGATCTCCATTCCCGTAAAGAAGTCCCATTACAATGAATGCACCGTTGAATTTAGCATCGATATTGAAAGTTGAACCTGCTCCGCAGATATCAACATCGTCCCATTTTGATTCAAGTTCCTTCCATGCAGCCTGCCAGTCGCCGGGGTAATGTTTATGAAGCTTAATGACATCCTGAACTATTTTGTAATAATCACTTTCTGAAGGAATTGACTTAAGTGCATATTCAATAATTTCCGGAATATCGTTACTGAAAAAAGCACGGGAATATAATGAGGCAACGAAGATACCACCGTAAACACCATCGCCATAATTCATTATGTGGCCTATTTTATCGGCGAGGGCCGAAGCGGTCAGTGGCATTCCTGGCGACATAAATCCCAGATAATCTGCTTCAATCTGAAAATCAATGTCATCGGCATGAAAATTGTTTTCAGGCATTCCTGACCTGGGTGCGATTATCGAATCATAGTAATTTTTCCTTGCCTGAACGTTTGCATGCCACAAAGGATATCCTGCCTTGGCAAACATCTCCTGGAATTTACCTGCAGGAGCATCAATTCCATACCTATCCATTGTCATCATAAATGTAAGCTGGACATAGATATCATCCTGCCAGATGCTTCCCCTTACATCCGAAGGTTTCCACTTAATGGAATCACCATACATTTTCCCCTGGGCCCTGAATTCAGTGGGGGCTCCATAGGTCACGCCAATCATTTTGCCAGCCCATCCACCGGCGATCTTATCTCTAAGAACATCAGCACTGATGGTTTTTTCAGTTGTTCTATTTATGCACGAAGCAAATATCAGTAAGTTAAAAGTAAAGATAAATAGCAAATGACTTTTTCTCATGTAGAATGTTTGTTAAATAATAAAACCTAAAGTGCAGGGGATTCTGCTTCTATCTGCAAGTAACAAAAAAATATGATTTTTACACCCCTTCTTTTATGATTATCTTTACATCAACTATTTCAAAATGCATCTTATAATTCAAAAATAGATGAAACAATTGACGTACAGAATATTGCTAAACCGTGAACCCGAAGGAGGCTATACTGTCACTGTCCCAACTTTGCCCGGTTGTGTTACCTATGGTGAAAACGTTGATGAAGCGATATCTATGGCAAAAGAAGCTATTAGTCTGTACATTGAGAGTTTGATTGCTAAAAATGAAAAATGAGTATCGGGAATCATTAACATCAAATTCGGTATCGCTTGAAAATAAATTGATTTACCCCTGTTCCCAAGGCATAGCAGTTAAGCTAAGATTTGAATGGAAAAACGTAGTGGAAGAGTCTCCCCTCCTTCAAAAGGAGGGGAAATTTTTATTGCTTCTGATTTTACGATAGTAATACGATTGATTTACATCATCCTTAATGTAATCAACATCCAGTCGCCTTAACCTAAATGAATTCTTATGTATGATTCCCATACTCAATTGACGAAAAAGTTCCTGATGAATCAAACACTCTTGAATATTCTTTGACCATTGAAGCATCGGTATGAGCAATATTTCCTCATTCACACCTAAGGATATAGCAGGAATTCTTTAGAAAAAAGGCTTAAAACTATTCTATAAAACCTATACCTTTCCCTGTCAACCTTATTCTTCCGGACAAAACCTGCGTGGTCAGG
>CAIPJU010000868.1 GCA_903865465.1 uncultured Bacteroidota bacterium | reverse complement strand
ATTATTTCAGGAATGGTTACTTACAGAAGATATCCTCCTTCACCGGAAGCTCCCACGGCCAGCGCCAGGATAACAGATAATTCTGCTTGTTACACTGACCATTTCAATTCAGCAGTTAAAATCGATACCTCGGGAATTATTGAATATTACCATAAGTCGAAACTGGTTCCCGGAATTGAAATGCAGTTTGCTGATGGTCCTACACGTTTTATAAGCAGGATTCTTCCCTACCTCGGTGGTACAAAGTGGGGATTTGGTATCCAGAAGGAGCGCTTATGCTTCACTCATCCTGCGCTTAAAAGTAAAGTCGCTCCGGTTATATGTTATGAATCTGTCTTTGGCAAATACATTACCGGATATATTAAGAATGGAGCAGGAGCTATTTTTATCATCACAAATGATGGCTGGTGGAAAAACAGTGATGGCTACAATCAGCATTTATCATTTGCCTCTTTAAGAGCTATTGAGACAAGAAGGCCTGTGGTGCGTGCAGGAAACACAGGCATCTCATGCCTGATCGATGCCAGAGGCAAGATCACTCAAAAAACGGGGTGGTGGACAAAGGAAGTACTCAAAGGTGATATATACCCGGCTTATAAAATGACCCCTTATGTACGGTACGGAGACTACCTTATGTATATATCGCTTATAATAAGCATTATAATCCTAATTTACACATTTATTTTCCTGCCAATACGAAAAAAAATATTTTAAGATGCAACCCGGACAATAACAATTTGTCTTTATGTCAAAACAGAGTAACAATTTGGCTGATATTAACCTTAAAATACATGAATCGCTGATTGAGGATTGCAGGAAAGGCAATGGGAGGGCTCAGTCAAAGCTTTACCAGCAATATGCCAGGGCAATGTTTAACCTTGCCTGCAGGATAATGAACAGCAGGGAGGATGCTGAAGATATTCTGCAGGAGACATTCGTCGACTGTTTCAGAAATATCGGTTCATTCAGGTTTGAATCAACCTTTGGAGCCTGGTTAAAAAGAATATTGGTAAACAAGTGCATAAACGAATTAAAGAAGAAAAAGAGCGATCTGACATTCTGTGAAACGCTGCCGGTCGACATAATGGAGGAAGAAGATGATACTGAATATGATACAGATAAAATTTTCCGGGGGATCGAAATGCTGCCCGATGGCTACAGGATCATACTCACCCTCTATCTTCTCGAAGGATATGACCATTCGGAAATATCCCAGATCCTCGGCATCTCAGAATCAACATCTAAATCACAGTATTCCAGGGCAAAAGATAAACTAAGAGACTTTTTGATTAATAAACTGAATTATGGACACTCTTGAAGAATTTATAAAGAATAACCGGCGACATCTGGACAAATATGATCCTCCGACTGGTGTCATGAAGAGGGTGCTACAAAGGGTGAACTTCATCCCGCCCATGGGAATTCGTCTTATCCGGGTGGCAGCCGTATTCCTGGTATTAACTGCAACTGCATTTTCTTTCTATTATCTGGGCCAAAAACGAAAAGGTTCCGAACTGGAATCACTTTCCTCACCCGATTCTTCGCCTGCCTTTGCCCAGTTCAGGGAAACCGAGAACTATTACAAAAACAGTGTAAATGCCCTTTTCAGGCAGGCAGCACCTCTTCTTACCAGCAACCCTGATATTAAGAAGGAATATTCTCAGGATATTGCACATCTCGACAGTATATATCTGGATATCAGGAAGGACCTTAAGGATAATGTCGCAAACCAGGATGTAATTGAGGCTCTTATCAGAAACTACAGGATAAGGATCAGTCTGCTCGAAGATATGCTTAACCGACTCGAAGGAGATAAACATAATGAAAAACTCAAACACAATGAAATATAAGAAATTAATCATTTTAGTGATTGCTTCTTTTATAACGGGAGTTATCACCGCTCAGAATGACTCCGAGGCCCGGAGTTTTATTAAGACCATCCGTGTTAATAAGGAAAGTTCCCTCGAGGTTATTAACAAGTATGGGACAATTCATA
Source organism: uncultured Bacteroidota bacterium (assembly GCA_903865465.1). Taxonomy (GTDB): domain Bacteria; phylum Bacteroidota; class Bacteroidia; order Bacteroidales; family VadinHA17; genus LD21. The sequence continues at coordinate 2,981 of CAIPJU010000868.1, read as the reverse complement.
TTTCGCCCTGGAACAAAGACTCCGTTAGTATAAGGGCTGAGGTAAAAGCAACTGGTTCCAACAAATCACGCTTTGACAAAATCTTCGATGGAATAGAGATCAATATTTCCGATGCTGGCCCGGTTGTGAGGGCTGAAACTGAATTCAAACAGAATATTAATATGCTTCTTGAGAGCTTTAAGGGAATGACAGGGAAGTTTATTACTTATGATTCACGAATAGAGATAAACTACTTTATATCGATGCCCGCCTACCTGGGCCTGAGAATAGATAACAAATACGGTGATATCTATATGGAGGATTGTTCCGGAACCTCAAGCATCTCGCTTTCGAACGGCTCATTCAGGGCAAATTCAATTCAGAACAGTTCCTCACTCAATTTCACATTCTGCGATGTTACAATCAACTCAATTTCAACAGCTAAAATTGACGCCTCATTTTCCGATTTCACAATTGGTGAGGCCGAAGATCTGAATATCAGCTCCCTTTCATCGAAATTCGATATTAAAAAAGTCTCTGCATTAAGCACTGAATCAAGAAGAGATAAGTTTTTTATCACCAGAGCGGGATCGTTAAAGGGGAATTCCTATTTTACCGACTTCAATATTAATACCCTTAAAAAGGAGATCGACCTGACCACAAGGTACGGGAAACTGGATGCCGGAACTGTCGAAACGGGATTTGAAAAAATTGACCTCAACTCGGGATATTGCGATATCTCGTTGGGATTTGAACCCTCCTGCTCCTTCAGCTTCGACATAAGACACCTTAACTCATTCCTGGTATTGCCCGAGAAGAATATTAAATCGGAGAAAAAAGTTATTAATGAAGATAAGAAGGAGTATATAACATTTGGAACAGCCGGTAAATACCCCGGAATGTCGAAAGTTAAAATTAATGCCACCCACGGAAATATTTACATTAAATAGCTTAATATGAGGCTTGATATTGCATCAAGCCTCATATCAGATATAATGATATTGTAGTTAATTTTTTCCTGAGGTGAACAGATCAAATCCTTCATCGAGCCACTTTTTGTACTCCTCCACGTTCAGATTAGAGGGCATTGGCTTGTTCAGGGGATTACCTTCTGAGTCAGTTATTACATATAGAGGTAGTGCATTAGTCCTGAACTTCGATATTTCAATGTCTTCATTGATCTTTCCGATCGTTTTCTTTGTCTTCCCATCGACAGATGATTTTATCCATTCATTTTCAGGAACTTCAGTCCTGTCATCAGCATAGAGAGAAATAATTACAAATCGCTCTCTCAGCCTCTTCATGACTTCGGGATCGGACCATACTTTTGCCTCCATAAGCTTGCAGTTGGCACATGCATGTCCCTTAAAATCAAGAAGTACGGGTTTGCCCTGCTTTTTTGCGCAATCGAGTCCCTGTTTATATTCAAAATACCCTTTAATACCTGAAGGCATATCAAGAATATCTGCATACTTAGGTTCAGAACATAACTGACCTGATAATGAAGGGTTTGAAGAAACTGACTGTACTTCCCTGCTCTCTATCATGAGTTTAGGCAGATTCAGCTGGCTTGTCGACTGCGATGGAAGGAATGATGACAAACCTGTCAGGGGAGATCCGAAAAGACCCGGAATGAGATAAACCACAAATGAGAAGACTGCTATCATAAGAAACAAACGGAAGGTACCAATATGCTTCAGATCGCTGTCGTGAGAAAACTTTATTTTCCCTGCCAGGTAAAATCCAAGCAGTGTAAAAATGACAATCCAAACTGAGAGGAAGAGATCCCTCGAAAGAAGGTGAAGTGAATAAACACTATCTATAGTCATGAGGAACTTCATGCTAAAGGCAAGCATAATAAAGCCCAGAAATACTTTTATTGAATTGAGCCACCCTCCCGATTTGGGGATCCTGCTCATAATTGAAGGGAAAAGAGCAAATATTGTGAAAGGCAAGGCAAAGGCAATACCAAAACCAAGCATTCCAATTGTGGGTCTTAATACATCACCGCTTGCTGCTTCAACCAGCAATGCTCCTATAATCGGACCTGTACATGAAAATGAAACGATAACAGTCGTCAGTCCCATGAAGAAAGCTGCCGCCATTCCACCCCTGTCAACTCTCGAATCAGCACCGGCAACCCAGCTGTTTGGAAGTATTATCTCAAATGCGCCGAAAAATGAGGTGGCAAATACAACAAACAAAATAAAGAAAAGCAGGTTTGGTATCCAGTGGGTGCTAATGGTACTTGCAAAGCCAGCACCTGCACTTGTCAGTGAAACAATTGCGCCAAGTGCAGAATATATTAGGATGATAGAGATTCCGAATATCAATGCTTTTATCACAGCTTTATTTCTGTTTTCAGCTCCCCGTGAGAAAAAAGCAACCGTCATCGGGATCATAGGAAATACACAAGGTGTCAAAACACCTGCAAAGCCAGCAAGAAGGGAGATAAGAAAGAATTTTAGAAGCCCTCTCACCGGTTGATTGACAGGTGCTATGGGTTTAGAAGGCGTTTGTGAAGTCATTTTCGCCCCGGCAGAAGAACCTGTGACATTAATTGAAAAGTCCACATCTTTCGGTGGCGAGCAGGTAACATTGTTGCAGGCCATGAAGTTAACCAATCCTTTTACCTCAAATGATGGTTTCAGTGCGATAATTTTCTGTCTGAATTCTGCTTTCCCGCTGAAAGTTTTTATTTTAAAGCCAAAGGCTTCATCAAGTTTTTCCACAGCCTTAGTCACCTCCGTGGTATTCCCTTCCAGCCGGTATCCGCCAGTTGTATCAAATTTAAATGAAGTAGCAATGGGCCCCCCGGGGGCGATATCCATTGCATAGATATGTGAATGCTCTTCAATAGTGGCTGTGAAAACAAGGTCATAACTGTTTTCACCCGTTTTTTCAGATTTGAAAGCCCAGGTTACTGGATCATAAATCTGTGAAAAAGCCTTAAGCCCAAATAACAAAAGGCATATAAATAACGGAACCTTTTTTAACATAGT
>CAIPJU010000867.1 GCA_903865465.1 uncultured Bacteroidota bacterium | reverse complement strand
GTTTTTATAAAACAACACACATAAAAGGGATAAGCGGAAGAACTTATTCCCTTAAAATCATATCTGAGGGTAAAGAATATCAGGCCAGTGACTACATGTCGCCTGTTGCTCAAATTGACTCGGTTGGCTTCATCAGGAAGATCCTGGAAAAGGATAAGGCAGAAAGTGTTGTTCCCCTGCTATACTTTTCAGAACCCCAGGGGGAAACGAATTATTACCTTATTCAGTTAAATGATGATGTCAGTATGCGAACCTATTCAGCAAGCACCCTCTGGCAATTTTCGATACTCTCAGATGAATTTCTTCAGCCTTATGTTAACGGATTGAATATAAGTCAGGGCGAAACGCCCCGGAGTATTGAATATCCATACTTTATGGAAGGCGATTCCATTTTTGTCGGATTATCCTCACTCACCAGCCATGCTTATGAATATTACAAAATTCTTTTGCAGCAGTTTAAGAATGACGGAGGGGCTTATCAGCCATCGCCAGGTTCACCGCCAACTAACATGAGTAACGGGGCGCTGGGATATTTCAGGGCTTCATCAGTCAGCGAAAAAAGATTGAAGATCCCTCGCCCTTTAAAATAAAGACAGGCTCAGCAATTATAAAACAGAAAGGCTAATCTCATTTACTTTATCCGTTTCTTCTTTCAAATAACACGCTTCCTCCTGGTGCTGACAGAAACTTTTATTTTATATGAGCGGTGGAATTAATTGGAAATCTCTCACGGACTGAACAGCAGTTATATTTCCGGGAATTTTGAATCTTATGGTTGATTATAAAACAATAAATAATTTCAGTCCGGGTCAAATTGGACACCTTCTAAAGACCTCCTATAAATCCTTTACTGATTCTTTCCCCGAACAGGAACAAAGATTCTATTCACAGTGGGAAAAAGAAGATAATGAAGCATTTAATAACCCGCAGACTATTGGAAGACATCTGCTTTTTTCCTGCATAGGTAATATTCCGGTTGGATACTTTAGTTGGGATGACAGGCAATATCCCATTGGAATAGTCGGACAAAACTGCGTTTTGCCTGATTTTCAGGGACATGGATACGGTAAAAAGCAGATTGAAATGATAATAAAGATATTTCAGGACAAAAAATTCAGGGAAATTAAAGCAACCACCGGTGATCATAATTTCTTCTTATCCGCGCAGAAAATGTATTACAGTTGCGGGTTTCTTAAGAAGGAAACTGCAAGAGGAGAATTATTTAACCTGATTGAATTTTATAAACAGATTTGATCAGAAAGCCTTTCCTGTCAGAGATAACAATTCATGGAAAGTTACCTGTTATTCTCACAATAATTTATATATCAGACATTTTTAGCTGATGAGTAAGTACAGACTTTATCGGGTTAATAATTCTGATCCTAAACAAACAGGAAGGAAAAACAGATGGTTGTACACTATTTATTTTCTTCTCTTCTTCCTCCTTCTCAGATTGCCCGATTTTTTCAACAGCTTAAACAGGAAGAAATTTCCCTGGTATGGGTATGTGACTTTTGCTGCTATTATTGTTTTCATAATTGTAGTGGTATTCAAAAAGCTTAAGTCAATATCCGACTCACTCGTTAGTATCGGGACCCTTGAGTTCACCAAAACCCATATCAAAAAAGAGATTGGCGATCTGATGTACACTTACCGATATGAAGATATCCTTAGAATTGAACTGGAAGTATATACCAGAGATGTTACCATTTCACTTACCCGCACAAGTTCCATAACGCTCCTGCTCAGGATAATCCTCAGGGACTATACCGAGGATTCATTTGTTATCTCTGATAAATCACTCGATTTCAAACAGAAATTTGGTATTGAAGATTCTTTAAAGACTATCTGTAAAATTACCGGCGTTGATATCCTGATTAAAGACAAATATTAATGCCAAGTGCAATAAAGATCTTTATCTCAGCAGCAACCCGGTCAACTCCGCTTTAGCTAAAACATCATCCTCTTTTTGCAGGATAATCATAAGCCGCCATCACTCTGGTGAACATTGAGCTGTTGCGCTGATTCTTTGAGATTTGATTCCAGTTTTTTGTACCTGAGATTATTCTGATATTTAATTAACCATGGTACTGAAAGAAGCATTAAAATTAATATCGCCAACAAATATACAGGAACAATTCCAGTGGCTCCTGACAAATTTTTAACACCGCCAATATCTGTTAAATAATTAAATACTGCTATAAAAGCCAACAAGTAGAAAAATACCAGACAGAATACAAAATCGGCTAATTTTATTCTTTTCAGCTTCCTGCGAAAACTCATCATAGAATCTTTTAGAGACAAGTTATCTGCTGTTTTTGTCAGGATTGACAACCTTACAAATTCTGAAGTAGCTGTTATTAAAAGAAAAATGCCGGCTAAGGAGAGCGGAACCAAAGAATTGAAAGATAAACGCAATCGGAGATAAACAAAAGCATAAATCATCAACCCTAAGTAGATTACCAGGAGTATCGCATAAAGAAGGAGTTTTAATCTTATATCCGATAAGGCACCGGAGATTAATTTACTATGCTTCAAACCCATCGATTTTTCTATACTTACTTTGGCGAAGGGATTGTCTGTATTGGCGTTATGGGCTTCCCTCCAAATCAGTATAAGATCATTTGTGTCCATGGCTCAGTATCTTAATTAGTTGCGTTTTTATCCTGCTTATTTTAACCCCCGTATTACTCTCCGAAATACCAATTATTTCTGAAATCTCCTTATAATTATAATCTTCGAGATAGAGGATTATTATTGCCTTTTCAATGTCAGCCAGTTGATTTATAGCCAGGTAGAGTTTATCCTTATTATCAGATTCCGGCTTGTTTCCGGATTCAGATATATTGTATTCCAGTTTTGAAAGTTCCCTTTGCACAGGCATGAGGCTCTGTTTCCGAATTATATCAATAGCGCTGTTAAGGGCAACTCTGTACATCCATGTTGAGAAGGCGGATTGATTTTTAAAATCCGGATATGATTTCCAAAGTCTGATAATGATCTCCTGGTAGTAATCCTCTTTGTAGGGATCCCTGAGAAAGTATACATTACAAATCTTGTATAATATACCCTGGTGTTTCTTTATTAATTCTATAAACTCCTTTTCCACCTTTGCTGTCAATGAATTTTCTCAAGTTAGTCGTATATTCTGACAGGAATATTACAGATGGAGAAAAAATATTTAACGACCTTTAAGATATTTCCTTTTGACTGTGAAACAAATCCTTTTTTACCACAGAGTTACCCGGTGTTAAAAGAGTTCCACGGACTTTAGTTAAACCTTCCTTAAAACAGTGTAACTCCCTTATTCCTCCGTGAAACTCCGTGGTTAAGTGAATTCATAATTTCAAAATCACAAACCCCCTGGAATTTGGAGGCGTAAGAAGTCAGGAAACAACTCCCTTTTTACCACGGAGTAACATAGTATTAAATGAGTTCCACGGACTTTAGTTAAACCTTCCTTAAAACAGTGTAACTCCCTTATTCCTACGTGAAACTCCGTGGTTAAGTGAATTCATAATTTCAAAATCACAGATTCCCTAAAATTGGGAAGAGTCGGAAGTCGGGAAATAATTCCCTTTTTTACCAAGGTGTTCTTAGGAGTTTCACAGAGTTAATCTTACATATAAAAATCTCCTTAGACTATATGATTATTCTTCTTATTCCATCTTTAAGGGACACAACATTAAAATTAATCAGGAATCCAATTCTACATTCTGACAACTTAAGATAAGTCATTAACTGGGCTATATGGACCGGGTTGATTGCCTCAACCGATTTGACCTCGATAACAACTTTATTTTCGACGAAAAGATCAATTCTATACCCTAATTCAAGTTTTTTTTCTTCGTAAATCAAAGGCATTGGTTTCTGTTTGATTACAATGTGCTTTGCTTTTCCAAGTTCATAATAGAAGCATTCTTCATAAGCAGATTCCAATAAACCCGGTCCCAATTTGGCATGTACCTTATAAGCACAATTTAATATTGAACCAGTAAGGTCCTGATACAATAGGGCCATAGTATTTTAATTTTAATTTTAACGAGACACTATAAAGTTACGGAATTTCGATGTTTGGAACAAAAAAACATTGAAATATTAAAACAATGCATCTCCCTGGTCACTTTGTGAATCTCCGTGGTTAAGTGAATTCATTACTTCAAAATCACAAACCCCCTGGAATTTGGAGGCGTAAGAAGTCAGGAAACAACTCCCTTTTTACCACAGAGTTACCCGGTGTTAAAAAGAGTTCCACGGAGTTATGATAAAACCTTCCTTGAAACAGTGTAACTCCCTGTCTCCTCCATGAAACTCCGTGGTTAAGTGAATACATAACTTTAAAATCACAGTTATTCTGTAATTGAAACATCAGAAACTGAACAGTATTCATTTTTTAACACGGAGTTAATCGGAGTCTCACGGAGTTATTTTATTACTGAAGTTAAAAACAGTGTAACTCCGTCTTTCCACAGTGAAACTCTGTGGTTAAGTGAATACATAACTTTAAAATCACAGTTATTCTGTAATTGAAACATCAGAAACTGAACAGTATTCATT
>CAIPJU010000866.1 GCA_903865465.1 uncultured Bacteroidota bacterium | reverse complement strand
TCCATACGCAGTGCCAGCACTATTGGTTGCATAAGCCCTGATATTATATGTCGTGTTGGGAGTCAATCCTGCTATTGAGCTAGAAAAAACGCCGATACCAGTGCCATCGGTTGTTTTGTTGCTGGTTATTGTTGGATTTGCCGTGGTACTCCAACAAACACCTTTGGCTATTAATGCTGCTCCTCCGTCTGAAGAAATATTACCTCCACTTGTTGCTGAGGTTGTTGTTATGGAAGAGGCCGCTGTAGTAGTTAATGTTGGAATTTGAAGAGAACTCGTTGTAAAAGAAAGATTATTTCCATATGCCGTGCCAATGCTATTGGTTGCGTATGCCCTAAGATTGTATGTTGTGTTCGGAGTTAATCCCGTTACTGAACTCGTAAATGTACCTACACCTGTTCCATCTATTGTTTTAGTATTTGCGGTTGTTGGATTTGCAGTGGTATTCCAGCAAACACCACGAGCAGTTATGGAAGAGCCTCCATCGCTTGAAATAGTCCCCCCACTCGTGACTGACGCAGTTGAAATTGACGATATGATAGTTGTATTTAATTTTGGAACAGTTGCATTATTATTGACTACATTACCATTAGAAGTTCCATCTCCTAAATCAAAACTACCAGTTAAAATAACATTTCCGTTCTTATCATATCCTTTACAAGTACCAACAATTTTCCCAGGAAAAGAGAAACTTGAGAACGATACCTCACTTTTGTAACTATCTAGGTATATGTTTGCTAATATAACCCGAAGATCAATTAAGTTATCTAATGGGTTATTTTGTGACCAACTATATGTAATCCCGGTAATAATAGGTGCTTTAATTTGAATATCCAGATTTGCGGTATTATTTTTATCTACAAGGACTACAAAATTCAGTACATCTAAAGTTCCATCTTTCGAGTATTGAAATGAAAATGTTCCATCCTGATATGGGATTGGAGTATCTACATACTTAGCTGTATAGGTAGACCCTCCAACTTTGGATACTGTAAAAGTCCCACCCACCGATTCATTTGATTGTTTTTTACACGAACACAGCAATATCAAAGTTGATAGGACAATAGCCAGATTTTTCATAATTGAATTATTATGGTTAAGTATTATAAAATTACTAAAATCTCAATCAAAATCGATACAGCATTATAGCAATGAAGTTTTACTAAAGTAAGCGGTAGAATTAATCATCATTTTCAGATTTTTATTTATCATCCTATTTTTTTTACAATCAGCAGGGTAAAATATTCAATGTTCTTCGGAAAAATACTGATCTGTTTGACATAATTTTTCTATAAGAGAATCTACATAAAAATTTAATAAACTGTCATAAAATCCTCATTTTGCCTCACTATTATTTTGCAAACTGGCTCATCTTTATTACCTTAGCATATATCACTAAAGGTAATAAATGAAACAACTTAACGATGAATCAACCAATACCATAAACCAAATGGTCGGGATGATGAGCGGCTGGGGTATCAAAATAGACAATTCAAACGGGGAATTTATGCCTCTTTTCATCTCCACAACTTATGATGATGACAGTTCTAAAATCTTCACAGTGGGTCATTACCATAGCGAAGGGGGCGATATTCTGGCAGACCCTGAGATGCAGTTTCTCCTTGATCTAGTTACTGGTTCGTATTTCCCTTTGTATTATCGTCTGGACGCCTTAGAAATCGAAAACTATTCCGTTAAAATTGACAATGGTCTCATTTTGAGCGTGAATAAATCTTTGCAGGGGAAACATACAGAGTTCGCCAACCAGTGGCTCAGGAATATAAGACAGCAACAAAATCTTAAACATCTTACCCTTAAAACACTTCCCTATGGAATCAATCAAGTTCATCAATAACTATGATTATTACCTCACAGAGATGAGTTCTGTTGTGAAGGTAGAGTTTCTTCCACTTATTGAAGAGCTACGGGCAATCGATCCTCACGATTTGGTTCGTCCTTCTACTTGGTTTCAAAGTGAAGGAGATGCAAGGGGATTTGTTTGGAGCCTTTTCATAAAAAAAGCCTTGTATAATTCAAATTTCAATCAACTTTAATTTCAGTTGGCGAACCAAATCACCGTATCCGCTCCCAGAACACAACTTGTAGTCCTTCCCGGGCAGTCCCGGATAGTCCCTACGACTGAAGAAACTTTATATCCTTTTCAAACCTCAAATTATGAGCCATTTCCACGGTAAGACCAATGAATTCTGTTTCAGTGAATGAAAGTTCATCAGGATAAAATTCAAATATCGTTTTCTCCTCACCGTTACTTAGGGTAACTTTTACCTCAGGCATTTTATCCAACAGACCTTCAGGTAAGGGTCTTGGATACTTCCCAATACTACATTTTACGATAACTGGCTCAGGTGAGTTCATATGTCAAAATTTAAACGATGTCCAAATTTACTTTTTTCAAATTCAAAATCTTCATTTAGTCTGATTAAAATTCATTATGTGACCACACATTGTCAGTCCCTTCTCTGTAAGCAGATCGTAATCTATTGGTGGCTCTTGACCATAAAGAAGGCTCAAACTACATACCTTGATGATCTTGCCCATCACATTGTTGCCTACAAAACAACCAATATTGTTTACCGAATTTGATGCACTCATTTGAGCTTTAGTAAGTTGATACTTGTACTTAAAATGTTGATTTCTTTCAATTTCGTCTTCAATTTGTCCTCTTGCGATCATCAATTCTATATTTTTCGCTCCCCAAAATGTAGCTGTCGCACCGTGGTGGAACGTAGTATTCTCAACAACGTGGGCATCAATTGGAATTTGTTTCACCAGTTCTTTAAAGTCATTGTTCTGTTGGCACTTCTGCCACAGAACATACTGCATCCACTCTACATTATATAAGTAAAAGTCGGCTCTCATATTGTGGGTGAATTCGGGGTTATGACGGTAGACCCGTTTACATTTCTGACCGTTCCTTTCCTTGGAGATTAAATGCTGTATTCTTATACTCTCAGGATCTTCTCGTGCATAGGCCCCAGCGACATATGCAGTTTCGGGGTTGAAGAATGGGATACCCGCAATCTCGAAAGGGAAACCATTACACATATTTCCAAATTTGATATTTACACCATCACGAACGTCTTTGGCCTTACGGTAAGACCAGACATTTAAACTGGAACAGTCATAATTCTCTTTCTTGGTAAGGTTGATTGACTCGACCAATCTTGTGAACTCATTTTTGACCTCTGTCTTATTTAGTTTGAGAATATTACGGATATTTAATTGAGCAAATTCTGACATTTCATACTTGTTTATGTACAATTACCCTATTTAAAGCATCAATAATCCCGACAACACGTAAATTTTTCAGTCCAAAAACTCTGCAATTGATGTCCTGGCAATTTCAATGGCTTTAGTCCATTCTTCGTTATTGTGGATATCCCTTCCGTAAACCTTTTCATTAAAGGGTTCATCGCTCAAGAGCCATTCAATGAGTGATTTTTTTGAAATCCTGACTTTTCCACCTTCTTTGCCGAAAGAATAGACCCCATCTCTTCCCGGATAACTGACTATTTGATCCCTGTCATCATTAAGCTCTGAATTGTTCCAATTCATTAGGAGGCCGTCTATATCCATTGCATCAGCTCCTTCCACGTTGGACAAATTTTCCACGATATTTTTAAAGATTTTCCCAACTACTGCATTATTCAT
>CAIPJU010000865.1 GCA_903865465.1 uncultured Bacteroidota bacterium | reverse complement strand
CTTCGACGATTTTTATTGATTTGCGCCATATTAAGTTCATACAATTCATCATTTTGCTAATTATTTTCTTTCTGTATAAATATTTATATTTATTTCGTAAATTTAGCATGAATGGTGTTTAAGAATAGTCCCGATTTTCTTGTCAAAAGCATATGGCAAAGTAAATGTTCAGGTTCGGAATTTCAGAAGAAATTTATTAATCCTGTATTCATTGGTTATCGTTTTTTCAGGAAAAGCAAAATTTGATAATGATGAGAGCTCACTTTTACTTTTTTAAAAAATACATAAAATACCTTACTGCAGGTGCCGGCATTTTTATTGTTATTGCGGGTGTCGCAGGTATGGCTGGCTGGATTTATAGTATTCCATTCCTGACCAACTATGGCATTGGTCAGGTACCCATTAGACCAAATGCTGCACTCTCTTTTATTGAGACAGGTATCGGGATAATTCTGATCGGCTTCGACAAAAATTGGTCAAGGATTTTTATCAGGATTCTTTCTTTGTTAATATTTGTTACCGGATCACTGACTGCCATGGAATATATGACAGGTCATGATCTTCACATCGATTATTTTTATATCAAATCGGGTCCTGAAGATTTATTATACAGAATGTCCATCCTCAGCTCACTGACATTTATTATAACAGGAACTGGTCTGTTCATTATGACGATAAAGAAACCTGGAATCAGAATATTCAGTTATCTGTTGCTCGCACTAATCTTTACTGCAGGTGCTTTCGACCTGCTATTTTATTTACTTGGACTTAATTATTCAACTGATTTTAAAGGATTCCACACTGCTTCTTTTCTTAGTACGTTTCTTTTCATAGTCACTGCTTTAACGCTCTACGCCTTTGTTTTGTCAGAAATTAACTTCCGGATCATAATTGAGCACAAAATGATGACCGGCATTACAATGGCAACTGCGCTGGTAATTCTTATTGGGTCGCATTTCATCGAAAGATTTCGATATCTTACACATCTACAGGATAATGCAAAAGAGATAATAACAACCCGGAATAAACTGAATGAACTGATGTCAAATATTCTTGATCTTCAGACAGGGGTAAGAGGATATCTGCTAAGTTCAGATAAGGACTTTCTGGGACCAGCTTATAAAGCAAAAGAGAAAATTCAAAACCAATTCAATGGAAGAGATACATTGTTGTTAAAAGGGGATATTTCAGAATCTGAACTTCACCTACTTCATAATTTGGTACTGGAAAGCATCTCATATGCTGACAAACTAATTGGGACCGAAAAAACTTCATACCTCGATTCATCCGGTAAAATGTTTGCCACAGGATATGGGAAATGGGTGACCGATAGTATAAAAGATATAGTTAGCAGACTAATAATGAGAGAAGATAAGTCTCTTTTGATGCTCGGTACAGCAGAGAAAGAGATGCGGAGCAAATCGAAGGCACTGATACTTCTAAACATCTTTGTCCAGATAGTACTCCTGATTGTAATTCTGAGAATTGCAGTCAATGGGATAGCCCGGAGAAACAAATCTATTGAGGAAATTGAGAAGTTGAATGAATCGCTTGAGGAGAAGGTAGCCCTGAGGACCTTTGAATTAGCTAACAGCCAGAAGCTTTATAAGAGCCTCTTCGAGAACAATCCTGTCCCAATGTATATCTTTGATATGGAAACACTTGCATTTCTTGAAGTCAATGAAGCAATGATAATTCATTATGGTTTTTCGCGAAACGAACTGCAGGGAATGACCATTTATGATATCAGGCCTAATGATGGGATTGAAATTCTGAATAAAAACCTGTCCGAGATGAATAAGAGCTATCATAAGGCGGATATGGTCAGGCATATAAAGAAGAATGGTTCAATAATTTATGTTGAAGCCAGTTCACTGCCAATTGATTATAAAGGGAGGAATGCACGACTTGCCCTGGCCAATGACATTACAGTCAGGATTATAGCAGAAGATGAGATTAAAGCAGTCAATGATTCGCTCGAGAAAAGGGTGGCAGAAAGGACCAGGCAGCTTGAGTTCGCCAACAGGGTGAAAAGCGAATTTCTGACAAATATGAGCCATGAAATCAGGACACCAATGAATGCAATTCTTGGGTATACTGAACTTCTGGCTTCGCTGGCAAGGGATCCTGTACAGTTCAATTATATCGATTCAATCAAAACCAGTGGAAGGGCATTGATGTCACTTATAAATGACATTCTTGACCTCTCCAAGATTGAAGCAGATCAGCTTGAACTTGACTATGAATTCGTTAATTCTGAAACATTTTTCCATGAATTCAGAAGAATCTATGCAGCGAGGAGTTCAGAGAAGAAACTCAACTTTATTGTTGATGTCTCACCTGATATTTCAGGATTTATATTTATCGATGAAACCCGGCTCAGGCAGGTAATTGTGAATCTTGTTGGGAATTCTGTCAAATTCACCGATAAAGGGATGATAAGGATCAACGCCTATTGTGAGAATACTTACAATTTGCTGGAAGGGGATAAAGAAAAGCTGGGGTTTGACCTCGTTATTGAGGTTGTCGATACTGGTATTGGAATTCCTAAGGAATCTCAGCTGATGATCTTCGACTCTTTCGTACAATTAAAAAACAGGATTGACAAGGGTGGAACCGGACTCGGCCTGGCAATTACGCAACGTCTGGTAAAGCTGATGAAAGGAACCATCTCTGTAAATTCTGAGCCAGACAGAGGTAGCATTTTTACTGTAAGGATTCCTGAGGTCAGCTTCAGACGCTTTGAAAAAAACAAGGTGTTAGCGTCAAAAATCAGGACAACGGGGGTGGTATTTGATAAAGCCGTGGTCCTCATTGCCGATGATGTTGAAAATAACAGGAATTATTTAAGGGATATACTCATGAAAACAAATCTTAATGTACTTGAAGCCGTCGATGGCAAAGAGGCTCTTGAGATTGTTGAGAACTTAGTCCCTGACCTTGTTATTGCAGATATAAAGATGCCTGAATTAAACGGATTCGAACTCCTTGAGAAGATCAAGGCAAATGAGAAACTAAGGCATATCCCCGTTGTTGCTTATTCCGCATCGGTAATGAAGGAACAGCGCGGGTTGATACTAAAGAGCAATTTTGCAGGACTCTTAGTTAAACCCGTTAGTGTACATGACCTTTACGAAATCCTTATGCGTTTTTTGCCATACCGGAATTCTCCTGTCGTTATCCCGGATGAAGTGACGCCTTCTGTTAATGAGGATATAAAGAATATAAGTGAACTTATAACTTCACTCGAGGGCAGTTTTAAAGAAGGCTGGCTGGCTTTTGAAAACAGGCAACCCTTAGGAGAGGTTCGGAAGTTTGGCAAGAGCCTTATTGACCTTGGGAATACCCATAATAGCTTTATTGTAAGAACTTATGGAAAGGAACTTGTTTCCGCTGCAGAGAGCTTCAACGTCGAAGCCCTGCTCAGTCTTCTTAAAAAATTTAATGATATTGTCGAAACTGTAAAGTCAGCACCAAGATTGTAATGAAAAATTCCGATATTTACGTAGGAAGCGACCGGAGAAATATATTTATTGCTTTTTCAGCTTTATATAAGCATGATCTCTTCCTAATTGGGGGTGCTTTTTGATTTGGCCAAAGTTCAATATTCATGAGAATGGATTACACTAAACGGTCCAGAGAGGAGATGATTGTTGAATTGCAGGAACTCAGACAAGAGTGTAATTCACTCAGAATGAAGTATGATTCCTGTGCAGATAGCTTGCGCAATGCAGAATTTAACCTTGGAGAAAGACGCAAAGAACTGAAGTGTCTCCACTCTATGTCGGAAATATTGGGAGACCCCGATTACACTGTTGATGTTGTAATTGGAAAAATTCTTGATCTGATTCCTGCTGCGTGGCATTTTCCCGCGATCACAACTACCCGCATAACTGTTTTAGATAAAGAGTATAAGACCCCGGGTTTTTCAAAAACAGATCAACTTCTCCGACAAGATATTATTTCAAATCGTAAGGTTATTGGTGAGATTGAAGTTTGTCTTCCTGATAATGATCTTTCTCTCTGCAAGGATATTTTTATCCCTGAAGAATCTGAACTTCTTTTCTCCATTGCTTCAAGATTAGGTAATTATATTGAAAAAGCCACTAAGACAGACGCACTCCGGGCAAGTGAAACGAAATACCGAAACCTCATAGAAAACATTAACGATATTGTTTACGAGGTTGATGCACAGGGGAAAATAAAATATGTAAGTCATTCTGTTGAAAGAATATTAGGATATGAGTCAGAAGCACTTACCGGCAAAAATTTCTTCGATTACATATTCCCCGATGACAGGTCATTGATATTGGAGGTCTTTGCCGGCCTGGGAACTTACGGGCCTTTTTCACTGGAATATCGGTATTGCAAAATGGATGGGAGCCTGCGATGGGTCCGCTCATCAATCACCCCGCTTTTTGATGGGAATGAACTGACAGGAGGAGTAGGTGTACTCACCGATATTCATGAACGGAAGTTAGTTGAAACTTCCCTGAAAGATAACGAAGAGAGACTTAAAAGCCTTGTCGACAGTTCTGATGCTGCAATTATGATGGTTGATGCTGACGGACGCTTTTTATTTCTCAATACAATTGCCACGGCACCATTCGGGCTGGCGCCGGAACAGATGGAACGATTGTCTGTTAGGGATACAACTCCAGGTACGGCAGATGAAGTTTTGTCGAATATCAGAAAGGTAATTTCGAGTGGCAATGGGATGGTTGTTGAAGCTAAGGTTGGTCTGGCCGGCGAGGATAGATGGTTCAGAACCAGTGTTCAGCCTGTCAGGGATGAATCAGGTACTCCTTATGCTGCATTGTTGTATGCAACCGATATTACAGAGGCCAAAGTTGCTGAAATAGTTGTTGCTCAGAGTGAAAAAAAATACAAGGCACTATTCTACGATTCTCCTGTTGCTTACCTTATTGCCCGCGATGAGCTGATAATTGATTGCAACAAAGCCTTTGAAAACCTTGTCAGGGGCGAAAGGGAAATGATAATTGGCAACTGGATTGGAATTATGACTCCCGAATTTCAACCTGACGGAACAAAATCTTCAGATGTGATAGCTCAAAAAGCCAGACTGGCCATTGAAACAGGCTATTGCACATTTGAAAATGTTCACTGCAGGTTCGATGGAACAGAATTTATTGCCATAATAACTTTGTCGCTTATCGATTATGGAGGCAAAGGTGCCATATTTGCAACCTGGCGCGATATAAGCTCTATCAGGGAAGTTGAGCAGACCTTACGGAAATTATCCAGAGCTATTGAGCAAAGCCCTGTCAGTATTTTTATTACTGACACAAA
Source organism: uncultured Bacteroidota bacterium (assembly GCA_903865465.1). GTDB lineage: Bacteria > Bacteroidota > Bacteroidia > Bacteroidales > VadinHA17 > LD21. Next base: position 781 of record CAIPJU010000865.1, on the reverse strand, counting down.
CGGCCTGATAGAGTATGCGAATCCGCAAACCAGCCTCGATACCGGTTACCTGAATGAGGAACTTATCGGCCAGAATCCAAGAATCTTTCGTTCCGGAGATGATATGGATATCGATTATGGGGACCTTTGGCAGACTATCAGATCGGGCAGGGAATGGCGAGGTATTTTTCATAACAGGAAGAAAAATGGTAAACTATATTGGGATTCAACCACAATCTCCCCTATATCAGACAATGAAGGCAGAATAACTCATTTCGTTGCTTTGAAGGAGGATATTACCGAAAAGAAAGTTGCCGAAGATGAGCTTAGAAGATTCAGAACCATTATGGATAAGGCAAATTATGGTGCTTCTATCAACGATCTTAATGGCAATACAATATATATTAATGATATGTTTGCGGGGATGCATGGCTTTACTCCCGATGAAATGATTGGAAAAAGTTTAGCGCTTTTCCATAACGCAGAACAACTCGTAATTGTTTCAAAATTAATAAGCGACTTATTTACAAAAGGATATTTCTCATCCGAAGAGGTGTGGCACATAAGGAAAGACGGAACCGTTTTTCCTACACTTATGACCGCCACCATGATTTATGACGAGAAGAACAGACCCTCATTTATGTCGGCAACTGCTGTTGATATTACCGCTATTAAGAACGCTGAGCAGGAACTTATCCGGAGTGAACAGAAAATAAGGCAGCAGAATGAACGACTGAGCGCTATTATAGCGGCTATTCCCGATTTACTGTATGTATGCAATCAGGATGGAGATATACTTGAG
>CAIPJU010000864.1 GCA_903865465.1 uncultured Bacteroidota bacterium | reverse complement strand
TGGTTATGCCCAACAAAAAATGCCTGATGCTTTTTTGGAGGGTAAAAAACTGTATGAAGAAAAAAAGTATGAGGATGCAACTAGTGTTAAGTTAAGCGTATTATGACGTATAAGTTGTACCTTTGAAAAAACTCATGGTACGTTATGTCGTCAAACTTACGAAAACTGAAGTAGAAGAACTTCATGATATTATTAATAAGGGATCGCACACTTCCCAAACTTTCAGAGCTGCGTACATCCTTTTAAATTGTGATGAAGGTGAATATTCAGAGAAGGTTACAAATGAGCAAATAAGTAAAGTGCTCAAAGTTGGGATGCGAACAATAGATAGGGTAAAGAAAAAATTTATTGATGAAGGCTTTGAGGCAACATTAGAAAGACGTTTAACAACACGTAAGTATGAAATAAAAGTAGATGGCGATATGGAGGCAAAGTTAGTTTCACTTTGTTGTAGTGAGCCACCTAAGGGTTTTGCCAGATGGTCTTTACGTTTGCTGGCTGATAAAATGGTGGAATTGAATTATGCAGAGAGCATATCGTATGTAACGGTAGGCAACGTGTTAAAAAAAATGAACTTAAGCCTTGGAAAGTAAAAGGTTGGGTAATACCACCAGAGCAAAGTAGTGAATTTGTGGCGAATATGGAACGGGTATTGGATATCTATAAGAAGCCCTATAACAAGGACTTTCCGGTTGTTTGTATGGATGAATCTCCTAAGCAACTAATAGAGGAAGGTAAACCGACAATGCCAATAAAACCTGGGCAAGAAACAAGAGTGGATTATGAATATATCAGGCATGGCGTAGTAAATATTTTTATGGCAAACGAACCGTTGAAAGGATCTCGGATGGTGGAAGTGACAGAGTTCAAAACAAAGAAAGATTGGGCGAAATTCATGCAAAGAATAGCAGATGAAATGTACCCGTATGCCATAAGAATAACTTTAGTGATGGATAATTTCAAAACCCATGCAGCATCAGCATTTTATGAAACCTTTAAGCCTGAAGAAGCAAAACGTTTGTGGGATAGGTTTGAGTTTATATATACGCCTAAGCATGGCAGCTGGTTGAATATGGCAGAAATAGAACTGCATGTATTAAATGGGCAATGCCTGAACAGGCACATTGCTACTATGGATAAGGTAAAAGAAGAAGCTATGGCATGGCAGGAACATAGAAATAACAGAAATAGTAAAATCAACTGGCAGTTTACTAATGCAGATGCAAGAATAAAGCTAAAAAGGCTGTATCCGTCATTACAGGATTAACTTAACACTAGTATTGTTTCTAAAAGAATTATAACTAAATATCATAGCTATTTCATTTCCTAAATCAGTAGCAATAAGCCGATTATCAATTATTTTATAGAATGGTGACCTAGGAAAAATATTTTCCACCTCTTCGATAATCTTATTAAGCTTATTGACGTTGCCTTCAATTATTACTACTAACATCTTGTTGAAACGTGAGAAACACAGAGGAAGATTGTGTTTCATGGCTATTTGTTACTAAGCAAGGTGGAGAATTCTATAGTGCGAATAAAATGGAGATGGACAAGAATGGAACTTCAGAAGAAACTACTGTGAACAATCGTAACCCTTGAGGGCGTAATCTAAACTGTGTCAAAGTTAATTAATCAATAACTTTAACACAGATAAAAATGAGAAAACAACGCAACACAGGAGTCACTCTTAGTGACGAAGTCCGCCAAGCGGCATTAGCACAATTTAAATCTGGAAAGCCATTATTTGTGAAAGGAGGTGCTTTCGCTCCTATGCTTCAGGAACTCTTAGAAGCCGCATTAGAAGGTGAGCTATCGGCCCATCTTGATGATGAGCAGGAAGATGATCCGAACCGCCGCAATGGTCATTCCTCTAAGACCTTGAAGACATCAGAAGGTAGTTTTGAGTTATCCACGCCCCGGGATCGTACTGGCTCATTTAACCCTGAGATTGTAAAGAAGCGGCAGACTATACTTGCCGATACCCTTGAAGACAAGATAATAGGACTATATGGCCTTGGTATGAGTTACAGGGATATCAGTAAGCACATAGAGGAGATGTATGATACTGCAATCAGCCATGATGTTCTATCTTCAATAACAGACCGTATCCTGCCTAAAGTAAGGGAATGG
>CAIPJU010000863.1 GCA_903865465.1 uncultured Bacteroidota bacterium | reverse complement strand
CTTCCTCGCTGTTATATGCCATATCAAGAGTCATTGTAGATCCCTTATATATGTTGTCAAGTCTGTCAAGATTGTCATAATTAAAAGTCTCGGTAAGTCCAGCTTTATTATTTGTCCTTGATAAGAGGTTACCTGTTACAGAATCAATGCTATAAGAATAATTTTGAAGTGAATCAGTAGCTATTTATGTTGGGAAGCCGAAAACATCCTACACTAATGTTCCATTTCGGCAAACCAGAATTTTGACTCCGGCTTCCTACAGATTCCACCTCACGATGAACACCCTTGCCTTTGGCTAAGCTTTCAACTGTCGAGGTGCGTTCGGGACTTTCACCTTTTAGTCATCGCCTATGCCCGGCGCACATAGCAAAAGCCTGGCAAGCCAGTCTTATTATTACCTCAAAAAAAAGGTATTCCCATATTATTTTTGTTAATTCATTGCTATTATTCATTTGAATGGCCTGACTTAGATTGATTTATATACTTTCCAAGAACAAAATAATACTGCTTTGATTTCCTGTAGATTTTTAATGTGTCATTATTAGGCTCTTTCTCAATGGAATCACCTGTTAACATGAAACCGTTTAAGTATGGATATTCATAATAATAATTTCGTGAATGTGGAAGCCAAATTTTCATGGAATCTGATAACATAATAAATGTATATCCCTTATCCTCATAAACATTAGATACTTTCCCTTTAACGTATATGTTTTCATCTATTTTTTTATAATCAAGATCTTCTTTTTGAGTTAGCGATAAGAATTTAATTGAAACAAAGAAGAATAGAAATAATATTATGATAATACCACCGACTATTATTATTGTGTTATAAAAAAACTTACTCTTTTTGAAACCAACCTGGCTTTCTTTGTTAATCATCATTTCCAAATTTTAGTTATCGTCATTGAGTCCTGTCCTGTAAAAAAGGTGGGGGATACTCCTGCTCCGGCAGATAGACCAATTCCAATAATATAAGCTTCTGTAATGGGGTCTTGAGCAATAGCTACATTAACTCCCAAACTCCATCCTTCACCGCAAGAAACACTTACCTCCCAAGCTTGGCCACTTAATGAAAATCTATCAAATTTATTTACGTCACCAGTATAAAAGAAATATGTTACTGCAATTGATCCGTCAGCTCCTATCCAACCTGCCCCTGCTCCACAGCCTGAGAAGCCAAATGCTTTAAACCGGTCAGGTCCTCGTAATATTAGACCTAAACCGGCAGGCGTTGCCTGACCAGCCATTATTCCTTCGGATGATCCCACTGCAGCCCAAGTAATGGCAACTGGCAATGCGTTCTTAATTTTATCTAAAAATGATACTGAGATTGTCGAATAAATAGGGGTGGAGTTTCGATATGATGTTGTATGACGGACCCCATCTTTATCATAATATCCATTATACCAATCCATAATTCCTGTTTGAATAGAAATTGAACCATTGTAACCAGGAGAGCCAGCTTGCTTATTAACTTCATGGTCAAATTGTGAAGTTGAAGATTCATATCCATTTTCGAATGCAGCATTAGAGTAACCCAAATATGAATTTACCCAGGAGGAACCACCTGATCCTCCGGCACCTAATCCACTATTAGATTTCCAAAACTCTGCTTCGAGCCCGTTAGACCATGACTTGGAGATATCAAACATGCTGTTATCAAAATCGCCTGGCATTGCTAACATTCCTGATGGATCCGTAAACTTCAGAGGGTTATTAAGGCAATATGCATAACCCTAAAGATATTCACATTTGCATTTTCAATCAGCATCCCAAATTTTACTTTTCCTTCAACTTTTCAGGAAAGTCCTGATACATTGTCACATCTTT
>CAIPJU010000862.1 GCA_903865465.1 uncultured Bacteroidota bacterium | reverse complement strand
CTTCACGTGCTATAGCAATTGCCAGGGTATCCTCCGTCACCGTATCCATTGCCGCCGAAACAACCGGGGTGTTTATCCGAATGTTCCTGGTGAACATTGAACTTATATCAACCTCGCGCGGAAGTACTTCGGAGTATGACGGGACAAGCAGCACGTCGTCAAATGTAAGACCTTCAAAAAGTATTTTATCACTTAAAAATGACATTGGAGCTTGTTTTGGTTTTCCGGCGCAAATTACGAAAAAATCGGAACTCTTAAAACATCTCTTTCTTAAAGACTTCATAAAAAATTGAATAACAGTTATTACATTTGTATTGAGTGCTAATGGCAATGAATATTGATACTTACAAACAGATTTTAATTAAGTATTGGGGTTACACCTCCTTTAAACCGCTTCAGGAAGAGATCATAAGATCTGTGGTAGAAGGGAAGGATACACTTGCACTGATGCCAACAGGCGGTGGCAAATCACTGACCTTTCAGGTACCGGTGATGGCAACTGATGGCATCTGCCTCGTGATTACACCGCTTATAGCACTCATGAAGGATCAGGTTAATCGTCTGAATAAACTTGAGATAAAATCAATAGCAATACACTCCGGCTTGTCCGCAGAGGAGTTGGATAATGCTCTGGAAAATGCCATTTTCGGAGATTATAAATTCCTCTATGTGTCACCCGAGCGTATTTCAACGAGGTTATTCCTGGGCAAAGTTTCGCGGCTGAACCTGAAGCTGGTCGCAATTGATGAGGCGCATTGTATCTCACAGTGGGGTTATGATTTCAGGCCATCGTACCTTAAAATCGCTCAGTTAAGAGATCATATTTCAGATAAGGTGCCCTTTCTGGCTGTTACTGCATCGGCAACTCCTATGGTGATTGATGACATAATGACCAGGCTCAGGTTCAGGGAAAAGAATGTTCTCAGCACCAGTTTTGACAGAAAGAATATATCCTACCTGGTCAGAATGGTCGAGGACAAGGGAACATATCTCATTCAAACCTTGCTTAAAGCCCATGGAAGCGGTATAGTTTATGTCAGAAGCAGAAAAAGATGCAAGGATGTTGCTGAACTGCTTGCTGCCAATGGGATCAGTGCAGATTATTATCATGCTGGACTTTCCGATGAGGTCAGGGATTCTAAACAAGCATCATGGACAACGGGAGAAACAAGGGTAATCGTTGCTACCAATGCTTTTGGAATGGGAATCGACAAAGCAGAGGTAAGATTCGTAATTCACTGGGAGCTGCCCGATTCGATAGAGAATTATTTCCAGGAGAGTGGAAGGGCCGGTCGCGACAACAAACCGGCATTTGCTGTCCTTCTCTATTCACCTACCGACAAATCGCGTCTCATCGACACAATCAGAAAAAAATTCCCGCCAGTTGAAAAAATAAAGGATATATATGAGTCTCTGTGCAATTTCCTGCAAATTCCCCTTGGTTCCGGAAAGGATACAGTCTATGATTTCAATATACAGGAATTTGTTTCAAAATACCGCTTACCGGTAATAGAGACATTCAATGGAATGCAGTTTCTGCAGCGCGAAGGCTATGTTGAATTTACCGAAGAGATAAATAATCCATCGCGGGTTCATTTTATTGTAAGCCGTGATGATCTGTATAAGTTTCAGGTGGCAAATGAATCTTTCGACAGCTTTGTTAAACTTCTGCTTCGTTCTTATACCGGAATGTTCTCAGAATTTGTTGCAATAAATGAGGAAGCACTCTCAAGGAAGTCCGCTTTGTCGCGTGATACTATTTACCAATTCCTTGTGAGATTATCCTCAATGAACATCATTAAATATATTCCCGGGAAAAAGACAGCCATGGTCATCTTCACTGAGGAGAGGCTCATGCGTAAAGCTCTTCTGATAACAACCGAAAACTACCTTCATGTGAAGGAGAGATATGAGGAGCGACTTGAAAAGATGATTGCTTACGCCGACACTGAAGCTCATTGCAGATCGGTATTCCTTCTAAACTATTTTGGTGAAGAAGCCGACCGCTGCGGTATATGCGATGTTTGCCGTAAAAGAAATGAACTTGATCTCAGCAATTATGAGTTTGAAGTCATTACCAGGAGCATAAAAGACAACCTTACAATGAGTAGTATCGATGCAGAACAACTGGTAAAAATGATCGATCATCCTGAGGATAAAACTATAAAGGTAATACGCTGGCTACTGGACCATAATAAGATCTCACAGGATAAGGATCATAAACTTATATGGATATCTGATTAAGATTCTATATTTTAAGTCGTCCTCTTTTTG
>CAIPJU010000861.1 GCA_903865465.1 uncultured Bacteroidota bacterium | reverse complement strand
GAAATAAACATAACTCCCTTTGTACCCCAGAAAACCCTTACTGCCTCAACGGCTGCTATTTTATTACCGGCATCATGAATTCCGGCCAGTTGCGGGATTGTTAACAATGTCAGATAGGTAACATTGACAAGCAGGTAAATGAACACAACAATAAAAACACCTGTTATAATTCCTTTTGGAATATTCCTGGTCGCATCCTTAATCTCTCCACCAATGTATCCTACTGAAACCCACCCCTGATAGGCCCAGAAGGCGGCAAGCATTGCAGTGAAGAAAGCAGAGACTGAAACTGTTCCGTGAATTATCTCCCCGGCATCCATTGAACTTATGGATCTACCGGCTTTGCTGCTAAGTCCGAAAACAACAATAGTCAGTAACCCGGCACCTACAAGCATGAGTATTGCTTTGCTTACCCATGCCCCGCTTTTTAGCCCTGAGATGTTGAGGAACGTCAGGATCAGTATCAGCATAATTGCAATAAGTTTAATTCCGGAACCCTGGAAAGGGAAAAATATTCCCGCTATTGAAAAATGCTGCAGCGATGGGAACAACTCAGGAACCGGTATTATGCTATTCAACGATTGGGCAAAGACATAAGCCAGAGAGGATATTGTAGCAGTCTGGATAACCGTAAAAAGTGACCATCCGTATATAAAAGCAAAAAAACGGTTATAGATCTTTTTGAAATAGACAAAATCACCACCGGTATCGGCAAGCATGCCGGCAACTTCAGCATTGCTCAGTGCTCCGAAAAGAGTTATTATGCCACCTACTACCCATGCAATTAATATCCAGACAGATGAATGAAGCTCCGACGCCATTGGCGCTATTTTTTTATAGACGCCCGAACCAATTATATTGGCAATTACAAAAATGATAACATAGCTCAGTCCAAGCCTTTTCTCCATCTGCCTTTGATTAGCCATTTTAGGATTTTATAAGTTTACAACGATCCTAAAATAAGAAATTAATTGATGCTCACAGTAAATAGTGTTATCTTAAGGGGAATATGCTTCTCACCTGGCTCAATTTTTGAGATATATGAAACTGATAAGACGATAATGAAATACAAAACATTTTCGAAGGTTAAAATTGCTTCTGCTAAGTTTACATTTTTTCTAATTAGCTTCTTTTTTACAGCTTGTAATAAAAATGATGAACCTGTTTTGCAGACTAACAATTGGCAAACAATTTATCAAAACAATGATCTTAATCTGTTTTAAATAACATTTTTAGATAATGACCACGGGTTTGTGATGGCTGAGACGGATACAGTACATGGTCTCTCAGATTTTAGATTCGTATTGTCAACCGATGATGGAGGAACTACATGGAATCAGCAGGATTCTCAAGCGACAGGATGACTATTTACGTTACAAAGGATGGTGGAAAAACATGGCAAACAGATTACAAAAAATAATTCTCCAAATTCTGATATCCTTACATGGACATTTTTAAAAACCGGTCAGGGTTTTGCATTAACCAGAGATCACAGAATTATAAAAAACATAAATTTACCCAATTAAGGATTCAACGACTTATCCAGATTCAATTCTCACACTATCTACGTCTATCCGGTCCCGATCGCTTTCATTAGCCCAGACAACTTCTTAATCTTCCTTAAGAGCCAGTTCGAGTAAAGAAAAGACCCTGAACTGCAAGTATTCGCTTGATTTAATATAAAACAGACCATATAATTTAAAATTAATTGACCCTAATATCTTTTTTTAAAGCCAATAAAAGAATTTGTTATTACTTTTGGTTTTTTAAAATGGAAACTAATCAACTTTAATGCTATTCTGCAAAAGAAAATTCTCGTAAGAAAATACATCAAACGATCTGTATGAAAAAACTAATTCTTAGCCTGTTCACTCTGGGCCTGATGCTCATTTTGAATTTCAAAGCCTCAGCAACTGATGATACCCGTTTGTTGAGATATCCCGACATTAATAACAACCTTGTTGCCTTTGTATACGCAGGCGATATATGGACAGTTGATGCGAGTGGTGGGGAAGCGCGCCGGCTCACTTCACATATGGGTCTTGAACTCTTCCCTAAAATATCTCCCGACGGGAAATGGATTGCCTTCTCAGGCGAATATTCCGGCAGCAGGCAGGTCTATGTCATTCCCTCTAACGGCGGTGTACCGCGTCAGCTTACATGGTATAACTCAGTTGGGGTGATGCCTCCCAGAGGAGGAACCGATGATGCTGTATTAGGATGGACACCCGACAGTAAACAGATTCTTATACGCGCCAACCGAACCACTTTCGGCGAGCGAAACGGGAAATATTATCTTGTAAGCCTCGACGGAGGACTGGAAAAACCTCTTCCCATAGTTAATGGGGGCTTTGGAGTTTTGTCTCCCGATGCTTCAAAACTGGTTTTTACACCCGTCGATCGTGAATTCAGGAACTGGAAGCGTTATAAAGGAGGAAGAGCTTCCGACCTCTGGATCTACGATCTCAAAAATAACACATCGGAACAGATAACAAATTTTGAAGGTACCGATCAGTTACCAACATGGTCGGGTGATAACATCTTCTTCGCTTCCGATCGCGACCTTAAACTTAATATCTGGCAGTATAACACCTCTACCAAAGAGACAAAACAGATTACCCATCATACCGATTTTGACGTTATGTGGCCTTCAGGACATGGAGATTATCTCGTGTACGAGAACGGAGGCTATTTATTTAAGTTGAATCTGAAATCTCTGCTGTCGGAAAAAATAAAAGTAAATATCAATTTCGACAATCCTAATCTTATTCCCTATTACAAATCTGTCAAGGACGATATCAATAGTTTTGCTGTTTCTCCAACCGGCAAACGGGCTCTTTTTGATGCAAGGGGAGATATTTTCTCAGTTCCCGCCGAGAATGGAATAACTGAAAACCTTACCGAGACACAGGGTGTTCGCGAGATTTTCCCTGCATGGTCGCCGGATGGAAAATATATTTCATACTATTCCGATTTAACAGGAGAGTACGAACTCTATCTTCTTGAAAATAAAAAAGGGGCAAAAGCAAAACAGGTTACCTTCAATTCATCGGCCTGGAAGTATCAGCCTCTCTGGTCACCCGACAGCAAATACCTTGTATTTTCCGACAGAACACTTCAGCTTAAACTTGTTGATGTATCCACTGGAAAG
>CAIPJU010000860.1 GCA_903865465.1 uncultured Bacteroidota bacterium | reverse complement strand
GGTCGATATATTTTTTTGCAAGACCAGTAAGCTTGTCAGCAGTCAGCCCTTTAACGAAAGCTTCCTCTTTCTTGATATAATCTGCAGGCAGATTATATTCGGCCATGGTGCTTATCATCCCAAGCAAGCCGCCAAGAGTTTCAAAGCGAAGTGCATTGCCCTTAAGAAGTGAAGATTTGGTGAAATCAACATAATCCTGGGGAACACTTTCACGGTATTTCTCCATTTCTGTCTTGAAGATGGTAACAGATTCAAGTGTTGAATTGGTCCGTACCCTCGATGAGGCAATGAATGATCCGTAATTCCCTGCCCCCGAGAAACTTGACCTGGCTCCGTAAGTGAAGCCCTTCTCTTCCCTTAATATGAGGTTGAAGACTCCGTTAAATGAACCTCCAAGTTTGTAATTGGCAACAGTTGCGGGATAGAAATCAGGATCACTCCTTCGGAGCGAAGGGGTTCCAATCGATATAACTGATTGTTTGGCCCCGGGTACATCAACAAAATAGATCTGTGATTTCACAGGCGCTCCCGGAACTTTAATCTCAGGAATGGTAACACTCTTTGGCTTCCATTCAGAGGCAAGCATTGAAAGAGACTTTGTTGTTTTCTGCAGGTCGATATCACCTGCAATCAGGAATTTGGCAATGGAAGGAGAAAAATATTTGCTATAGTAATCCTTTAGGTCATCCATGGTAATTAAAGATACTGACTCTTCAGAACCTGAGGTCTCTGTGGCAAGAATGTTATCGCCGAACATAAGTTTTGAAAGGGCCCGTGAAGCAAGGTAGTCTGGGCTGGCAGCATTCCGTTTAAGTGTATTTACAATACGGCTTTTAGCAAGATCGAACTGTTCAGCATCCCACCGTGGCTGAAGGATCATCTCCCTGACAAGGTCAAGGGTCTTGTCGAAATTGCGGGCAAGAGTACTTACATCAACTGAAATGCTCTCATTGTCAGCTGATACCCTGATTGAAGCCCCAAGGAGTCCTATTGCATCTTCGAGCTCTTCAGGAGTTTTGTTCTTTGTCCCTTCATTGAGCATTGTGGCAACAAGATTGGCAAGCCCTGCTTTCTCAACCTTGTCGGCCGAATGGCCGCCATCAATGACAATAGAATACTGAATTAGCGGCAGTTCGCTATGGCTTACACCCCATATTTTCATGCCGTTGGAGAGTGATCCCTTCCATGTGGCGGGAATAGTAACTTCCGGATCAGGTCCAATAGCCGGTTTTACAGACCTGTCTAATTTTGTAATGGTCTTTACAATAGGTTCTTCCTTTGTGGCGTCTGCCTTTACTTCAGCAGCTTTTGATACATCTTCTTCAACTATTCCGGAATTAACTGATCCTTCAACTATCAGATTTACCTGACCTTTAGGAACAAAGCTTGTCTGAACGAAGTTTTTCCCCTTTATGTATTTTTCATATACTCTTTTTATATCAGCCATTGTAACGGACTGTGTAGCATCAAAATCCTTTTTATAAAACCCCGGATCGCCGGTGAAAATGGTATACTCGGCCAGCTGGAAAGCTTTTCCCTGAACACTTGCCATTGAATTATAAAAACGTGTTTCATAGCCGGCTTTTATCCTGGTAAGATCTTCTTCGTGGAAACCATCCTTTTCGAACCTGGCGAGACCTTCAGATACAGCTTTTGCAACATCATTCAGATTAACCCCGGGATTGGCGCCAACTGAAATGGTAAAGCTTCCTGCCAGCTCCTGTGAACCATTCCGGGCCATGACCCTTGAAGTAAGCTTTTTCTCCTTCACCAAAACAGTATATAAAGGTGCTTTCTTTGAATTTGCGAGCAGTTCACCAAGAAAGTTAAGCGCATAGGAGTCTTTGGAATACCTTTCTGCACTTGGAAAAACCATTGTCAGCTGGGGTGCCTTGGCGAAGCTGTCTTCGTGGTAAAGTTTTACAGTCGAAGAGAGCGTAACTGGCATGGGTGTACGTTTTTCAACTGAAGGACTGGATGGGATCTCACCGAAATATTTGGCAACCATGGCTTTTACCTCTTCTCTGTTGAAGTCTCCGGAAATTACCAGTGTAGCATTATTTGGGACATAATATTTTTCATGGAAGGCTTTTACATCCTCAACTGTGGCGCCGGTGAGGTCCTTCATGTCACCAATGACCGTCCAGCTGTAGGGATGACCCTTTGGATAGAGGTTTTTTGCAATCAGCTCCTGGTTAAATCCGTAGGCAGCATTGTCGACGCTCTCTCTCTTTTCATTCTGCACAACATTCTGCTGATTTACCAATGATGGTTTTGTGACGGTATTCGTCAGGTAGCCCATCCTGTCCGATTCCATCCATAGAGCGAGTTCGAGGGCATTTTTCGGGACTACCTCATAATAGTTGGTCCTGTCCTGGTTGGTACTTCCATTGAGAGTTCCACCGGCTCCCTGGATGTTTTTAAAGAAGGTGTCCTCAGGAACATTTTCTGACCTCTGGAACATCATATGTTCAAAAAGATGGGCAAACCCGGTCTTGCCGGGTACTTCTCGGCTCGATCCAACATGGTAATAGATGGCAACGGCTACAATAGGGTCAGATTTGTCTTCATTAAGAACTACGGTCAGCCCATTTGGCAGAGTATATTTCTCAAAAGGAATTGACACTCCTGGTTCCTTGTTCTGAGCTTTAAAGGAAGAAAGCGACATAATCATAAAGATTGGGATAAGAAGAAGTAACTTTTTCATATTTAATAATTTAAAGATCAATTCATGTTTCCTGACAAAAAGAATTACGAAATTAGTAAAAATATTGATTGAAGCCGGATGCATTTATTTACATCTGATGGTCGCAGAAAAATACTTTTAGTCTGAAGTGAAGGAATGTATCCTCATTGCTGTACTGTAGATTCAGATTTTTAAAAAGCAGAAATAGTGGTAACTAATAATCATTAAGTCTCATCCTCATTTAGATATCTCCAATACAAAAACATTGTCGATAGCAGCCAGATCCAGACCATCAATATCCAGAGTCACTGTCGTGCCGGAGTGATTGGTCTTTATATTAATTGGTTTTCCGGATTCATATTTATACGCCTTAAAAGGTTTATAAGGAAAATGGTTAAGGTAAAGTTGTTTGTTCAGCTTTTCAGGATGAATGACATGAAGGAATATTTTGTTTCCCTTTGCCACAGCTACGCCCCAGCCGGCCGGTTTCAAAAAGGACTTACGTGTTCCGTAAATTGTCTCTCCATATGTTTTCAACCATTCTCCAACACCAAGCAGTCGCTCTTTATGAGCCTGTCTTACTTCACCTTCTGGTGTCGGTCCTATATTCAGGAGCAGGTTTGCTCCGAGCCCCGCTGAGCCCACGAGCTGCTGTACCAGTTCCTTTACAGAACGGTTAATGGTGTCATTGCTGACATATCCCCAGCTTTTACCCATTATATCACTCGTCTCAAGCGGCAGCTCATCAGCAATGGAGGCATCGGCCGAAAAGCCACCTCCCTTATTCTCCCCGGGCAGATCGCGTTCAAAGGTTTGGTAATCTTCTCCGGGGAAGGGACTCAGATGGTGATTATTAACAATCATGCAGCCGGGTTGAAGATCATGTATGAGTTTGTAAATTTCATCGTACTTCCATGCCCGAAGCTGATTTCCGTTGCGTTCGCCTGCAAGCCGCTCCACCTGATCCCAGTGCCCATCGAACCATATTCCGTATATAGGGCCATAGTTCGAAAGAATCTCTGTCAGCTGATTCTTCATGAACTGCAGATAGCCATCCCAGTTGCATTCTTCCTGAATACCGCGACCTCGTTTTACGTTACCCTGACAATAATCGGGACGATAGAAATCGGCCAGGGAGTAATAGCAGAACAATCTGATCCCCTGTTTCTGACATTCGGCTGATAGCATCTTAAGGACGTCCTTTGCATAGGGAGTATGCATTATTCCCCAGTCGGAATACTTTGAACCGAACATGCTGAAGCTGTCGTGATGCCTTGTGGTGAAAGTGATGTATTTCATCCCTGCATCCTTTGCAAGCTTTACAACTGCAGCTGCATCGAACTTAACAGGGTTGAAAAGAAGCATATTTTTCCTGTATTCATTCACATCCTTATCCGATAATGCCCAGCCGATCTCTTCACCAATTACACTTGATACACCCCAGTGGATGAACATTCCGAAATGAGCATCCCTGAACCATTCCCGGTTCTTAAGGTTTTCGGCAGAAGGCTTATAACCGACTTCTCCCTTGTCGAGATTATTTCCTTGTCCCTGGCCGGTGAGAAAAAGGAGTGCCATGAAACATGCAATAATTATCTTTTTCATAGTGATTAAAGTAAGTCCTGCATTTTGAGATAAGTTGTAATTTGTGTTATTGTTTTCTCTGTGGAACTCTATGTTTCTCCGTGGATCTCAGTGCAACAATAAGTTAATAAATTATACAGAGGGTCACAGAGTAGCCAATGAGGTCCACAAAGTACATTCTTTTTTCTATCAATATGGATTTCGATTAGATCTCTTAAATTAAGTAAACGGTTTTGGGAATAATAAAAAAAGACTGCAAGTGCAGCCTTTAATTTTTTTGAGCGGGAGACGGGACTCGAACCCGCGACCCCGACCTTGGCAAGGTCGTGCTCTACCAACTGAGCTACTCCCGCAAAAATCTCGGGCAAAAATAAACATTTTTTTTTATCTGCAAACCTTTGAGGTAAAAATTACCCGCTTAAATAAAAAGGGCAGTGTCTATTTCTTTACCGGACCCCATTCAATGAGGAGATCATTCTCAAAGTAGAGCCATGTATTCTTGTACTTCCACTCTTCCCTGGTGGTATTCCCACGGAATATTCTGTTTATCTTCAATGGATTACCCCAGCTATCGGTAACCATTTCGGTCGACATGCCCTTCCAGATCTTTCCTGCATCGATCAGCCTCGCAATTCTCTCACCATATTTGCTTGAGAAGTATCCAAGTCGATCTTCCGGCTGATTTTGTGAAGGAGCAGGGGCGGCCTGCCTTGTATCGGGCTGGTATTGGGGCTGTGTTTCGGGACGAACCGATGCAACCGGGGTCGAAGGATTATTTACTATTTCAACATGTCTTCTCAGAATATAGCCTTCGTTATCTTCGTACTGAACACGAAAATATGTACTGTCGGAACTGATAATATTGACTGTAGCCCCTGAAGGTATTACCAGGATTACCGATGTGAGATCATCTTCCGATTTGAAAAGTCTGCTTGATGATTTCAATACAGCGGTTGTTCCGGATGCCTGCACTGATTGCTGATTCCTTTCAAGATTGGTTAAAACCCCGGCCCTGTCAGTCTGGGCACGAAGTGTTGAAATGCTTAATATAAGCAACAGGTAAAATAGCAGTTTCTTCATATTATTTTTTTGTGTTATAACGCAAAAATTGTACCATATATTTTTATTTTTTTCTTATTATCATTATGCCATCCCGAATTGGCAGTATCAGTTTCTCAACGCTCTGTTCGAGACTTATAAAATTATTAAAATTTATGACACCAAGGGTCTGTGGATCCCTGGTATCTGTATCAATAACCTTGCCTCCCCAAAGTACATTGTCTGCCAAAATAAACCCTCCCGTTTTAACTTTATCAATTATAAGCTTGTAATATTCAATATATTCCCTTTTATCTCCATCGATAAAAACAAGGTCAAACATCAAATCCAGTCCGGGAATTATTTCAATAGCATTTCCTGTCATGGGAATAATGACATCTGCCAGACCAGCTCTTTTAAAATAAGACGATGAAAAAGATGCAAGTTCATCGTTCGATTCGAGCGTAATCAGTTTTCCTCCCGGGCGAAGGCCTTTTGCAAGACAAATGGCTGAATATCCTGTAAATGTCCCTATCTCGAGGATGTTCTCAGGAGAGATCATCCCAGATATGAACTCGAGAAATTTACCCTGCAAATGTCCTGATGCCATATTAGGATTGACGAACCTGATATGAGTCTGCCTGTAGAGATCTTCAAGAATGGGATCTTCGGCTGTGGAGTTATCGAGAATGTACTGTTCCAGTTTTTTATTCATTGGGCAGTTGGTAGTATGTAGTAAGTAGTAAGTAGTAAGTAGTAAGTAGTAAGTAGTAAGTAGAATGTAGTAAGTAGTAGGTAGTTGTAGTACATTGGTTTATTGAAGTAATTCTTTCTCCCTCTTCCCTCTTCCGTCTTCGGACTTCCGACTTTACTTATATATCAGCATTGACAGTTTTGCGGGTTCCAGGACCTCGTTAGCGATTGCCAAAAGATCAGATCCTGAAATTTCGTCGATCTTCGAAATAATTTCCTCAACAGGCTCAATCCGGTTAAATGCCAAAATACTCTTGCCATGGCTGAGCATGAGGCTTTCATGATTTTCGAATCCTCTGGCCAGGTAGCCCTTTATCTGACTTTTTGCTTTGCTCAACTGAACAGTACCCAGCTTTAATGTTCTGAGTTTGGTTAGTTCTGCAAGCGTAATGGAAATACTTTTTTCAAGATTCTGAGGGTCGGTACCAAAATAAATTGATAATATGCCTGTGTCAAAATATGGGGTATAGTTTGATTCCACATTATATGCCAGTCCGTTCTTTTCGCGGAGAGACATATTGAGGCGCGAATTGAGTCCCTGTCCGCCAATGATGTTATTAAGAAGGAACATGGCTGTCCTGCGTTGGTCCCTGAGTTCGAAAGCAAGATTTCCAATAATACAATGACTCTGATTAGTATCCATCTTTTTTGTGATGGATGATTGTTGATATTGCCACCTTATTACGGGGCGTTCGTCCCTTATGGAGGCCGGCACCTTCGAAAAATATGTTGAGAAGAGCCTGAGGATTTTTTCGTTGCTGATGTTTCCAACAGAGCAGAAGACCAATTGGTTGGTACAGTAATTTTTTCCTATAAAGTCAGTGACCTTATTTCGGGTAAATGACTTTACAGATTTCTCACTGCCGAGAATATTCCTTCCAATGGGCTGGTTTTGGAAAACGATCTCTTCAAAGTCGTCAAAAATAAGTTCAGCCGGGTTGTCGAGGTAGGAGTTGATCTCATCGAGTACCACATCTTTTTCTTTTTCGATCTCCTTTTCAGGGAAGACAGAATTAAAGGCGATGTCGCTAATAAGTTCAATAGACCTTTCATAGTCCTCTTTGAGAAAAGAAGCATGGATTGCGGTCTCCTCCTTGGTTGTATATGCATTGAGTTCTCCTCCGACATCTTCGAGGCGGCAGAGGACATGATAGGATTTTCTTTTTTTTGTCCCTTTGAAGAGCATGTGTTCAATGAAGTGGGCCATTCCGTGTTCAACGGCTGACTCGTCGCGCGATCCGGTGTTGATCAGCAG
>CAIPJU010000859.1 GCA_903865465.1 uncultured Bacteroidota bacterium | reverse complement strand
CGTCGGATTCATTCTAATCTGAAAACATATTCTTGTTCCAGAATTACTAAAAACCATAACATCCTGCCATTGAACTACTACATCTCCATTATCATTGGTATTATATGATACTTTGGGTGTACCGGTTGCGGCATTTGCTATATCAAGGGCAAATCCTGATACCACTCTTGAATATGAGCTGTTGCTTGAAATTGGTGTTTTATCATTACCTGAAGGAGCAGTATTCCCTAATGTTATGAAGCCATTTGCGGAAACGTACATGGTTGTATAGGAAGCTCCATCCATTGTGAAACTTGGGATGGCGATAGCACTTGAAATCTCGTCATCAAAAGTCCCTGACCATAATGTTGTTTCACTCGACAAGGCAGTATAAGTTCCGGAAGACTGGACAAATGAATATCCGCTTAGCTGCCCGAATATAGTATTACTAATTCCAGCCATTAACAGCATCAGCAAAATCAGACTGATGAACTTCCATTTTAACCTGAACCGGTTAGCTGTAACCATGTCTTCGGAATTTGATTTACTGTTTGCAAAACTGATCATCAGCAGTGAAATACTATTACTGATAACTGAATTTTGCCTGGTACCGGAGTGAATAGCGGTTTTCATATTGTTTGTTTTTTTTGTTTCCTGACTTTTAAAGCTGTTGGCAGATGAGAAGGGAGTTTCCAGGAAAGCTGGTTTCCCTGACTTCTCTGTAACTGATCTGGTACTATTTTTTTCCATCATCTTTGCGGGATTTGCTAAAGGACCTTCTGCCATAAATATTTTCCTTAAAAAATTTCAACTATTTCGAGTAGCAATTATATTTATCTCTTACCTGTACCTTGTAAACAACATCGGGGAAGAGTCCCGTAAAAAGGCTTACGGTTGTGCCGCTTGTTGGGCCCTGGTAGTTCAACCATTGATCGAGTGAGAACTCGTAAGGTTCAGTTCCATTGCTGGCTGTAACAGTAATTGTTCCATTATTCAACCCGTTGCAGGTGATATCGGTCTGGGATGTTACTGATGATTTTGGTTTTGGATGAACGACAACATCAATTTTAGCCCTGGCGCTTTCGCAACCAACAGTCTGGGAAACCCAGTATGAAGTTGTACCTGCAGTTGTGGAAGAGATTGCCGGGGCAGTTGAAGTCCCTGTTCCTCCTGTTGCTGCCAGATACCACAGCAGGTTTGAACCTGTTGCAGTAAGCGGGCTGACCGCATCATTCAGACAATAATTTATTTGTGAAGTTACTCCGGGAGCAGCTGTCGCACAAGTCAACTGAATATCATCAAGAAAAATATTATATCCATATGCTGAGTAGCCCTTAATAAGGATGTAGTTTGTAGCGGTATTGAATTTTGACGGAATAGTTACAGTATACTGATACCATGCTGCCGTACCTGGCTGACTCGTTCCTGTAAATGTAACATTGCCTGTCCCGCTTTTTGCGGCCAGGTTTCTTGACCGGGGCACGCTACACAGGTATTTTGCACCTGTAAGTGATTGAGCTGTATTTATATAAATACCGATGCTGTCAGCAGTAAAATCATTCGTAGCATTTCTAAACCTGTACATATAAAAAGAAAAGACAGGAGTGTTTGAACCCCTTCCCGACATGTCTACCACTGGGGTTGATATTATCTCGATAGTCCCTGCAGTCGCATTATAACTGTCGAATTGTGCCATTCCTGCACCAGAATGAACAGTTGTAGTCGGATTCACACTTGTGGCTGAGGTAACCCTCGACCAGTGCGTTGCTGTTCCGACATAGTTCCATCCTGTCGGAAGGAATGTTGTACCGTCAAAGCTTTCAGAGATTGCCTGCGCAGAAACGCCCAGGGGAAAAAGGATTAACACCATAAAGATGATTAAAACTGAAATCATAGCATACCAAATTTGCTTTTCCTCTGATTTTTCAATTCTGTCAGCCGACTTCCGGCTGTCAAAAGAGTTGGTTATCATTTGCGTTTGATTTTGACTTGTTTTAGTGGCAAAGGTTTTCATATCCTATAGTGTTAAGATTTCTATCTCTTCTGTTAATTAATAGTTGAAATATTTGATCTGTTTCCTGAAAATCCGGAATGGACAAGGGAATTACTCCGGCAGGTTTGAAATGTTTTAATCCCTGGAAAAAGAAATTGCCTCCGGGAACGACTAATTTCCCGAAGGTCAATAAAAGACAGTAAATCAAAATGTTTTTCTAAAAAGGGTAAAAATTTATCCATATATTCCAATTCAGGTCAATTGTGTTTAGACTTACCAACTATTACTAAATAAAGTCCTTTATCATCCCCTTTATTACCCAAAAACCACAACCAGACTTTCATTCAAGTGCGATGATAAAACATATTTTTCGCCCGGATGCAATGAAAAATGTCGTTTTTGACAACTACAAACCTTTTTGTGACCAATGATGAGATTCATGTGGTAAACAAAAACTAACTGCTTATAATGAATTGGTTCTTTTTAAGTCAAACCAT
>CAIPJU010000858.1 GCA_903865465.1 uncultured Bacteroidota bacterium | reverse complement strand
GGTCTGGTTCTCGATATGGGTCATTACCGCTTTGGTGGAGGCAATCCCCTGGAAGTACTTAAAAAACATGGTAACCGGATCTGGCATATCCATTTCAAGGATTGTCATCCTGAGGTAGCTATAAAAGCAGCAAATGGAAAATGGGACTATTTCCAATCGGTTGCAGGCGGAGTCTTTTGCGAGCTAGGTAAGGGAGAGGTCGATTTCAAAGCCATTGTTAAGGAGCTGCAGGAACAGAATTACTCGGGATGGATAGTGGTTGAACAGGATGTACTTCCAGGTATGGGTAATCCCAGAGAGTGCGCACGGCGTAACAGGGAGTACATAAAGTCGCTTGGTCTGTAATTAAAATTCATTGTAATATAACTTATTAAAATGCAAAACAAGAAGTTAAAACTCGGAGTAATCGGAACAGGCCGTATCGGGAAAGTGCATATTGCAACACTGGTACAGAGCGTTCCCCAGGCAGAAGTTGTTTCTGTTGCTGATGTAAATATTGAATCTGCACGGGAGGTGGCTGCTAAATATGGAATTCCAAACGTTGCTTCCAATTATATGGAAGTGATCAATAATAAAGATCTTGATGGTATTGTCATCTGCTCCTCTACTGATACCCATGCTGCAATTATTATTGAGTCAGCCAAAGCTGGTAAACATATCTTTTGCGAAAAACCTGTCGATCTCTCCATTGCTGTTATAAAAGAGGCGCTAAGTGCGGTTGAAAAGGCTGGTGTAAAGCTTATGGTTGGCTTTAACCGGAGGTTTGATCCAAACTTCCTGAAATTGAAGAAGATGGTCCTGGATGGTAAAATAGGAGATCCTCATATACTCAAGATCACATCGCGCGATCCGGCGCCCCCTCCCGCAAAGTACAGTGCTGTATCGGGCGGAATGTTCATGGATATGACCATACATGATTTTGATATGGCTGCTTATATCGTTGGAAGTGAAGTAACAGAGGTATATACAAAGGCTGCGGTTCTCGTTGATCCTGAAATCGGATTTGCTGGTGATGTTGACACGGCAATAATAACCCTCACGTTTGAAAACGGAGCCATTGGAGTAATTGATAATAGCCGTAAGGCAGTATACGGGTACGACCAGCGGGTTGAGATCTTTGGTTCAAAGGGAATGGCATGCGCTGATAATAATTTCCCGGATAATCACAGGTACTATGCTGCTGACGGTGTTCATGGTTCACTACCTCTTAACTTCTTTATGGACAGATATACAGAAGCATATGCCAATGAGATGAAGATCTTTTGCGAATCGATTATAAATAATCTCCCGATGCCTGTCTCGGGAAAGGATGGTTTGTCATCAGTTTTGATAGCTATGGCTGCAAAGAAATCATTCCTTGAAAACAGGCCGGTGAAAATAAGCGAGATATTCTAGTTTATAGTTACAGACCATTTGGCTTTTTTATATTTCCCTGTGCCTGAAATTTGCAACTGTTTATGGATAGTGCAGGGGACTATTTTTGTATTGATCTTAATTTTTGCTGGGTTTTATTTCGAAAAAAGTCAGATGGTCAACTCT
>CAIPJU010000857.1 GCA_903865465.1 uncultured Bacteroidota bacterium | reverse complement strand
CCTATCCTGTTGTTAAGGGTGACAATAACACACCAAGGGTAAAAATTGATACGAGGCTCTATTCTCCCCAGGAGATTTCGGCAATGATACTTCAGAAAATGAAGAAGACAGCCGAAGATTATCTTGGTCAGGAAGTTACAGAGGCCGTAATTACCGTTCCTGCATATTTCAGCGATTCACAACGCCAGGCCACCAAAGAGGCTGGTGAAATAGCCGGACTTACTGTTAAGAGGATCATCAATGAGCCTACAGCTGCTTCGCTGGCTTATGGTCTCGATAAGAAATCCCAGGATCTGAAGATTGCCGTCTTCGACCTTGGCGGCGGAACTTTCGATATATCAATCCTCGAGCTTGGTGATGGAGTATTTGAAGTAAAATCTACAAACGGCGATACTCACCTTGGCGGCGACGATTTTGACCATATGATCATTGACTGGCTTGCAGAAGAGTTTCTTAAGGAAGAAGGCGTTGATCTAAGGAAAGATCCGATGGCGCTTCAGCGTCTTAAGGAAGCAGCAGAAAAAGCCAAGATAGAACTCTCGAGTTCGACAAATACCGAGATTAATCTACCGTATATCATGCCTGTCGATGGTATTCCAAAGCACCTTGTAAAATCACTTTCAAGAGCTCAGTTCGAGAAAATATGCGACAAGCTTATACAGGCATGTATCGAACCCTGCCGTCTCGCACTTAAAGACTCGGGATTCAACATCTCAGAAATAGATGAGGTACTTCTTGTTGGCGGATCAACCCGTATCCCTGCCATTCAGCAGCTCGTCGAGAAGTTCTTTGGAAAAGCACCCTCAAAAGGTGTCAACCCTGACGAAGTTGTTGCCGTAGGTGCAGCTATTCAGGGTGGTGTTCTGACAGGTGAAGTAAAAGATGTGCTTCTGCTCGATGTAACTCCTCTTTCACTTGGAATTGAAACAATGGGTGGCGTGATGACAAAGCTTATTGAGTCCAATACCACAATACCCACCAAAAAGACAGAGGTGTTCACTACTGCAGCTGATCATCAGCCCTCGGTTGAGATACATGTTCTTCAGGGTGAAAGACCAATGGCAGCAGGTAACAAAACTATCGGGAGGTTCCATCTCGACGGACTTCCTCCAGCACCCAGGGGTGTTCCTCAGATAGAGGTCAGCTTCGATATTGATGCCAACGGAATACTTCATGTACTTGCAAAAGACAGGGGTACAGGCAAAGAACAGAGGATAAGAATTGAAGCATCTTCCGGACTCAGCGATGATGAAATTAGACGGATGAGGGAAGAGGCTAAAGCCAATGCTGAAGCCGACAGTAAGGCAAAGGAGAAAGTAGATAAGATAAATGCTGCCGACAGCATGATATTCACGACTGAGAAACAGCTTAAGGAATTCGGTGACAAAATTCCTGCCGACAAAAAATCAGCTATCGAAAGTGCCCTGTCTAAACTAAAAGAAGCTCACAAATCGCAGGATTTGGACGCTATCGAAAAATCACTGGCCGATCTGAATGCCGTTTGGCAAACCGCTTCTGAAGAGATGTATAAAACCGCCCAGAACTCGGGTCCGCAGGCTTCACAGCCTGGAGAAGGGCAGCCAGAAGGCGGAAAAAATAAAAACGGAAGTGACGAAGTAACAGATGTTGACTTCGAAGAAGTAAAATAACGGACATGACATTTATGAAGAAGAGGTTGGATTAAACAACCTCTTTTTTTTTGTAATTTTATACAGAATTCATACAGACATAAGATGAATATTAAAACATTAATCATGGCTCTGATGCTTATTGCTCCCGTAACAGCAATATGCCAGGGAGGAAACGAAATTAACAGGCTTGATCAGCAAGGTAAAAAACAGGGGAAATGGATTAAAAAATATCCCGGAGGATTAGTGATGTACGAAGGTGTATTCAAAGATGATCACCCGGTAGGAGAATTCAAACGTTATTATGAGAGCAGTGTCCTTAAATCTCTTATGGTTTATAGCCCTGACGGTAATACAGCTGTTGTTCAAATATATCATCCCAATGGTTTTAAGGCTTCCATGGGAAAATACATAAAACAGAAGAAAGAGGGAAAATGGAAGTTCTATTCCCAAATTACGAACGGCTGCCTTGTTAGTGAAGAGACCTATTCAGAAAACCTCAGGAATGGCCTGTCGGTTAAATTCTACAATGACAGCACGGTGGCTGAAAAGATAAATTATGTTAAGGATATTAAACAGGGAGAATGGACCAGGTATTTTTCCGGCGGCAAACTTAGCCTTAAAGCTAATTACATCAACGGAAAACTCAATGGAAGTTTTCAGGTGTGGTTTGAGAACGGGAAAGCCGAATTTGTGGGACAATACAAAGATGATGTTCGCGACGGGGAATGGCATATCTATAAGAATGACGGTTCCCTTAGGTACAAACAGGTATATAGGGACGGCCTGGCAACCGACAGCAGGATGGATATAGACGCAACCAGATACGTGGATTCACTTGAAATTAATGCAGGAAAGATTGAAGATCCCGAAAAAACCGGAATCATAAAATGAGACACTTTTTAAAATCAAACGTGAAAATCACGGCAAGAACATTAATTTTTGCCTTCCTTTCTGCAGCAATTCAATTAATTAATGGTCAGTCTGTCCCATTCACCTATTTCTATCGTGTCTACTTCAGGGATAAGGGAAATTATACTGTTTCAGATTTCAACCTTAACGAACTTGTCTCCGAAAGGGCAATAAAACGAAGGGCAAAAGCAGGAATTCTCGCAACCGATTACCGCGATCTTCCTGTTTTCCGTGGATATATTGACAGCATCAAAGCCTCAGGATTCACTCTTCACTGCTCTTCAAAATGGATGAATACAGCCCTTTTCAAGACAAGCTCTGATGTTGACCTGAGCAAGATTAAGAGCTTCCCTTTTGTTAGTGAGGTAAAAGTTGTAAAAAACCTGGGAGGCAAGGGCAGTAAAATCTCTAAAGCAGACCCTTTGGCCATGGCAACAGATCTTCCTGCCTACGACCAGCAGATTACAATGGTAAATGGTTATGCACTGCACAATTCAGGCTATAACGGCACAGGAGTACTAATCGCTGTCCTCGACGCCGGCTTTATTTACTCCGACAAAATTTCTTCTTTGCAGGGAGTCAGGACAAGAAAAGGAATCAAATCCACATATGATTTTGTCAATGGCAATGAGTATGTATACAACTATCACTGGCACGGCACGGCAGTTTTATCAATTCTGGGAGGCAAAGAAGAAGGAAAACTGGAAGGGAGTGCCCCATCGGCCGATTATGTTTTGTTACGCACAGAAGATGATAATTCAGAATTTCCCTGTGAAGAAGACTATTGGGGTGCCGGAGCAGAATATGCTGATAGTGTTGGTGCCGACATCATCTCATCCTCACTTGGTTATTACAGGTTTGATGACCCATCGATGAGCTACAAAATTACAGATCTTAATGGCAATACCTCTTTCATAACCAGGATAGCTGATATAGCAGCTTCAAAGGGGATACTGGTTGTAAACAGTGCGGGAAATGAGAGGGGAAATGACTGGGGGAAAATAATATTCCCTGCTGATGGCGATAGTGTACTGGCCATTGGAGCTGTTGACGCCAACAGAACAATTGCCGCATTTTCATCAGCAGGCCCTTCTGCCGACGGAAGGATAAAACCAAATATTTCTGCAATGGGAGTCAATGATGTACTGCAAACATCACCATCTTCAATGGGTCGGTCAAGCGGCACCTCCTTTTCCTGTCCTGTAATAAGCGGTATGTCGGCATGTCTTCTCGAAGCCGTCCCCAAAGCAGTTAATTACGATATTATTAAGGCACTTCAATCTTCGGCCGACAGATATAATTCGCCTGACTCCCTTTATGGCTATGGAATTCCTGATATGGGTAAGGCTCTTTCCCTGCTTCAGGATATTTATTTCAGGATTCCTGAAAATGAAGTTGTCGCAGCACCGAACCCTTTTACCGGAAGTTTTGAACTGATATTCAGGAATACTTCGTCAAACATTACAGTTGAGATTTTTACAGCCACAGGCAAAATCGTTTTCCAAAAACTATATTCCGGTCATGCAGGAAGAACCATTGAGATAAATGACATGCAGAGAATGCCGCAGGGCATCTATTTTATAAGGATAAAAAGTGAAAACGGAACCAGTACAATAAAAGTAATAAAGCTTTCGGAATGAATACATCTGAAAAAATTACTCTTACCGAACTGCAGTTTATAATCAGGGACTCATTATATATAGCACTGCCCGAAATGTATTGGGTTGCTGCTGAAATCTCAGAAATAAGGGAAAACTTCTCGGGACATTGCTATCTTGAACTTATTGAAAAACAGCATGATGAAAAAAACATTAAAGCCAGGATCAAAGCCATTATCTGGAGTAGCAGGTATCGCTTTTTAAAATCATATTTCGAGAATATTACCGGAGAAACGCTTAAGGAAGGTCTCAAAATTCTTGCAAAGGTTAAGATTGAATACCATGAACTATATGGACTTAGTCTTATTATTTCAGATATTGATCCTGCCTTTACCATCGGCGAGATGGCGGCAAAGAGGCAAATGATTATAGCCCGACTGGAACAGGAAGGGGTTTTTTCAATGAATAAAGAACTTATTCTGCCTGCTGTTCCACGCAGGGTGGCAGTCGTATCTTCTTCTAATGCAGCCGGCTATTCCGATTTTATGAAACAACTTCATGAGAACAGTTACGGCTATAAATACTACACAGCTCTTTTTGAGACCGTTATGCAGGGGACGGAAACAGAAGAGAGTGTCATCAATTCCCTCAACAGAATAGCAGACAATATTGAATATTTCGATGTTGTTGTATTAATTAGGGGAGGTGGCGCACAAACAGATCTGAGCTGGTTCGATAATTACAGGATAGCTTATCATGTTACCCAGTTTCCTATACCGCTTATTACAGGAATCGGGCATGAAAGAGATATGACAGTTACCGACATGGTGGCATTCCAATCTTGTAAAACACCGACTGCCGTTGCTGATTTCCTTATAGGTTGCGTGGCGGATACTGAAACACATCTCACTGAACTGAGTCGCAACATTACTGAATTATCGAGAGTTATAATCGAACGCAACAGGAACAGGCTTGAGTTATCGAGGTTGAGGTTAATTCCGGTTTCGAGGATTATGATCTCGGAAGCAAAAGAAAACCTTTCGGGTAAAATTGTTGAAATTATTAATACAGGTAAAGATTTCATAATCAGGGCAGGCTTTACACCCCTGAACCAGAAGTCGAGGCTGACCTCCTTAGTAAGAACTTATTCCCTCGACAAAGATACTATGCTCAAAAGAACTATTCACGACCTTAAGCTATTTGCAGGTAAAGCCATCGAAAAAAATAACAATAATTTAAACCGGATGGAGAGTAGTGTCATTATGCTCGACCCGGCTAATGTTCTGAAAAGAGGATATACGGTAACTATGAAGAACGGCAAAATATTGAAAAGCTGTGAAAGTATTGAAACTGATGATGCAATTGATACCAGGTTCAGTGACGGACATGTAATCAGCAGAGTTGAAATGACTGGAAAAGAGACGACTAAGCTATAAAAGCCGGGAGTTTTGAAATCAAATAATAAAAACTAAAAAACAGAATATGTCAAAAAAGGAGTTTTCGTTCAATGAGGCAGTGGCAGAAATAGAGGAAATACTGGCAAATATTGAAAATGGGGAGCTTGATATCGATAAACTTTCGCTTGAGGTAAAAAGGGCTTCAGAACTTATTAAACAGTGTCAGAAGAAACTCAGATCGACTGAAGATGAGATAAACAGCATATTCAGGGAACTCATATAAAAATAAATCAGGATCGAAATCCTGATTTACTTTTCTACTACCCTAAACCT
>CAIPJU010000856.1 GCA_903865465.1 uncultured Bacteroidota bacterium | reverse complement strand
GATGCGCATAGCAGCATTTCTGAATTGTTTATCAGGATTTGAAGCTGATGTCAGAATTTCCGGCATGGCGCTGATGCCATGTAAGGAGACGAATATATAAAGTGCTTCTGTTTTGTTCTGAATGGTATGGCTGTCGTTGCATTTTGAAATAATGAGCCTGCAGATTTTGTCAGCTGTCTTGAAATCGCCTTTATCACCTGCCGATTTCGCATAAGTCAGAAGAGCAGCCACGGCACCTGTTGGTTCCCAACCGTAGGCAGCATCGAGGGCTGCTTTTGAAAGTACCGGTAAAGCCGCGCTGTTACCACTCTGAGCCAGGGCATTATAAGCCGAAGCCCTGATATTTACATCCTTGTTTGCAGCCCACATAATATATTCATTTACCGCAGCCGCTGATTTTATCTTGGCAAGTGCATTCATAGCTGCAGTGGCACAGGGAAGATCCTTATTTTTAAGTGCCTCCGCCAAAATTGTCTCCTCATCTTTTCCTCCAACCGCAACAATAACAGCAAGAGCTGGTTCGCATGATTCTTTGGTCCCAAGAAATTGCTTCATTGCATCTGCCGATTTTTCACCACCGATAATCTGAAGCTGTTTCATGAAGAGGTCTTTGACGCCGTTATCCTTGCCGGCAATGGCATAATTGATGCAAAGAGCTTCCCACACCGACTTTTCATTCTCTTTGCCCTTTTGCGACAGGAACCTTGAAAAGCTTTCAATAGCGTATCTTGCCGAAGTATCATCCCCTGTGCTGGCAGGTATTACCTGATCACAGATCTGTTTCAGGCCAGTTTCGCCGAGAGAGAGCATATCTCCCATCAGCTTATTATTTAGCTGAAGGTCATTTGCCGGAAACCGGGCCAGAAGATCGGCAACCTTTGTGGCAGTAAGTCTTTTATCCTGTGAATAAGAGGGAGATGAACCCATCAGGATTGTCAGGCAGAGCAGAACTATTTTCACTGTTTTCATAAATCAAAATTATAAGTTCTTAATACTATATTTTCCAGGGACCGCGCATTGGCTGATTAATAAGCCTGTTAGCTCCATCGTCGTCAATAAACTGCTGTTTTACAGGATCATATTTCAGATTACGACCAAGCCGAAGGGCTATTATCCCCAGATTGACAATTGTACAGGATCTATGGCCGTTTGACTCGTTAAGGGCAAACTTCTTTCTTGTTTTCACCGATTCAGTGAAAGTGCTTATCTGGGGAGCAGGATCGGGAAGCGAATCAATCAGCTTCTCAAACCCAGGGATATCAGATTTGAATCCCTTGAATACCTTGCCATGAGGACCTTCAATATAGGCAGCGTCCTTGTCACGGTTTTCACCATCGAGGATAATCTGGCAGCCATCGGCATAGGTGTATGTAATTCTTCTCCACGATCCTACAGCGTCATAATGTTGCTGCGGAGCATCAATCTCAACTGAAACGGGACCTGTATCGTCCTTCCCGAGAAGATACTGCACGGGATCAAGATAATGTTGTCCCATATCACCCAGGCCTCCTCCGTCATAATCCCAATAACCGCGGAATTTTGCATGGACACGTTCAGGGTTATAAGGTTTATAGGGTGCAGGTCCAAGCCAGAAATCATAGTCAAGTTCCGGAGGTACAGGCATAGGCTGCAGGTTATGCAGACCACTCCAGTAGAACTTCCAGTCGTATCCTGTAATTCCGCTTACTGTTACTTTTAGCGGCCAGCCGAGGGCTCCGCTATCTACGAGTTTTTTCAGTGGTTTAACAGTGGTTCCCAATCCGTAAAATTGATCCTTGAACCGGAACCATGTGTTTAACCTGAATATACGTCCGTGGTTCTGAACCGCTTCAACAACCTTTATACCTTCGCCGATAGTTCTTGTCATGGGTTTTTCGCACCAGATATCCTTACCTGCCTCAGCAGCTGATTTTGCAATTATACCATGCCAGTGTGGAGGTGTTGCAATATGAACAATATCAATATCGGGCCTGGCCAGCAATTCGCGGAAATCGTGATAACCGTCTATCTTTCCCTCCGCAGCAGCCACTGCGTCATTAAGGTGATTCCTGTCAACATCGCAAACAGCGAGAAGACGAGTTCCCTCATAATTGAAATGTCCTCTCCCCATACCGCCAACTCCAATTATACCTTTGGTCAGCTGGTCGCTGGGAGCTGTAAAACCATTCCCTCCCATAACCTGTCGGGGAATTATGGTAAATGCTATTACAGCACTCCCGGTTTTCTTAATAAAATCACGTCTGCCAAGATTATCCTTTTTCATATTTTTTCGGGATTTTAATATGTTTGATTTAAATATGCAGTGTAAATAACGTTTGTATTATAGTAGACTCCGATTCAGAGATTCTATTTTACTTTCCAAATGCAATTTGGGAGTTTTTGGCAACAAAATAGATATTGTTAAAGGTTTTATTTTTCAAGAACCATAAACCTGAACAAGAGTGACAATTATTCTACTGACAGATTTGCAAAATCGAGTGTAATTTAATCCATCACTGCAGATTTAATTCCAAATTATCTGTTTCTTATATTTAGCTCAGAATTCTAACAGATTCTGATATTCGATATAAAATATTAATGTAAAATAACCTATATTTATATCCGGCAGAAGGGGCGGTTCTGGTCAGGTTTTTAAATAATCACAAATATGGATACGTTAAGCAGATTGAAGACTTCTTTGCTTTGTCCCGGCTGTAAGAGAGACATTGAGCCTACATTTTCAGACTTGTACTCCAGAAAGGAGATTTTATGCAG
>CAIPJU010000855.1 GCA_903865465.1 uncultured Bacteroidota bacterium | reverse complement strand
TTATTCTGTACGAAAACAGGGCTATCTGCCCTTCCGCCGTACCTGTGTCAATTTCGGAGGTTCCAAAGGTCTTGAAAAATTCCTGCTTCTTTTCAGTTGTTAAATACATGTCTTTAATTAAAATATTGTTTGTCCATATATAAATTGCATCGCCAATTTTGGAACGCAAAAATAAGGATTTTTTATGTAAATACTCTAACAATTCTCTTTTTTTTTAAATGTTGATATATTTTCCCCCTAAATATATACCGTAATTATAAATGTATCACGGTTATTAACTTATCACAGTATTCAATATTAATACCTGAGCTGGATTTCTCCAAAAACGAATATCACGATTTTAATATTGTATCCCTTACTCCTTATAGACGCTAAATTTAAGTGAAAAGTTGCTTCCGCCATCATTTATTTCCTGCACTTTGTCAAACAATAACATCAGTTAGTCAATAAATATTATACTTTTTGACATTTTTATTCCTACAGATTCCTTTCAGGGTTCCAACAATAGCTCATGCTGATCCATTAGTCTCCTACCAGAACTAATAATCTGATTCCCAATAAGGCAATCGAGGCATCTCCTTTTTTTGCAATAATTATTTCTGAGCTGGATAAGTGCCTGAGAATAAAGGGCTGAATCGCTTTCAATACCTGCGGCACTCCATTCCTTTATTATAAGGTTGGATTCAGATGCCGTTTTATCAAGAAGATCGACCGCTTTCTCGCAAAATTCACTGTTGCAGTTTTTTTGTCCATAGGAAAAAATAACCGGAATCACAGCATTTATCAAAAGAATTTCGCTTGCCTGGGCACCCGTACTTTTTTGAACATTAACACTTTTCTTCCCGAAAACATAATGGTCGTCCCAATATGGCGAAGCAGTAAGCTCGAAAAACTTCCTGATCTTATCAATATGGTCATTTTCAAGAATTTTTGAGAACATACCATCGGGCGACATAAACATCGCTGCAAGCTGGGATATCCTTAAAGTCGGAAAATTCAAAGGCCTTAATTTAGAAAATTTCCATAACCACCCATGTATTTGTGGCAGGGAGTACTTTGCTGACAAAACCTTGTATTCCCTTATCAGCTTCAGGTAATAATCATCTTCAACCGCTTCCCTGAAGAGCCCCTCGTCGAGCATTCCTGCAGTACCAAAGAGCAGCGATTCGACCTGCAGCCGGTTATCTGAATGTTTTCTGATTATTCTGAAGGGAAGCGCCGAAGCCAGCATCTCAAAGGGCTCGGCATTAACCCTGAAACCAAAATAACGGGTGACCATCCTGAAGAATGTCTCCTCCCAATCATTTCCGGTTTCGGAAAGAATCTTCATTACCAACTGTGACTTCTGCTGGAGTCTTTCGACAACCAGGTCATTAAGCCAGTATTTTATCAGGAAGGGATCGATAGCTGATATTTCGTTCAGGCAGGCTATTACCGCCGGGTTATTAACAAGTGAATTATATTTCTCGCAGAGCTTGTCATCGAACTTTATCTCAACAGTCAGAAGCTCCTCTCCCCGTTCATTGCAAACATTTCTGTCGTTTCGCGCTACAACATGAAGTATTACATTATTGAAAGCCGGGTCCTTATGGTGTCCATGAGTTTCGAAGTGGGATGAATTTGTATGTATCTCTATATTACCCGCCCATACTGTTCCTGCCAATAAGATCCGCGCATTGAAAAAATCAGGTCCCGAATCACGATTATACTCTCCCGGGTTAAGAATAATAATCCTGTTACCTTCACAGTCGGTAAGGCTGTCAGTATCATATAGGGCATACTTCCACAAATAATGAAGAAACTCCTCTTTCATTTTAGCACGATTAAAGAGTTTAGCAGCAAGACAATAAATTTACAAAAAGAAATGAAATTCGAGGCTGTTTCTAAAAGGAATTTTCAATGAATTATCACGAGAATTTCTCTGTGTACTCACTATTTTCTCCGTGTCCCTCTGTGTAATAACAGAAAAACTTTCACTGAGAGACGCAGAGAATCAGTGGATAGACAAAGAGGGTCTAAATCAGATTTCTGTCGGAGAGATATTTTTCCATTTCGGCCTGAATTTCCTCTGCCTTTTCGGCGGCAACCTCATCAAACTTTCTGGTATTGTCGGCAAAGATGATCGCCCTTGAGGAGTTCACAAGCAGTCCGCACTTACTATTCATTCCGTAACGGGTGACCTCATCGAGACTTCCTCCCTGTGCACCTACACCCGGGACGAGAAGAAAATGATCAGGTACAATTTTACGAATGTCTTTGAGCATCTCTGCACGGGTCGCTCCCACCACATACATCAGGTTATTGATAGTGCCCCATTTCTGTGAAAGGCTGAGAACACGTTCGAAGAGTTTTATTCCGTCTTCGTCGTGATATTGAAAATCGTCGGCACCTTTGTTCGAGGTAAGAGCCAGCAGTACAACCCACTTCTCTTTATAAGAAAGGAAAGGAGTTACTGAATCCTCACCCATGTACGGAGCTACAGTTATCGCATCAAATGGCATGCTTTCGAGAAAGGCCTTTGCGTACATCTTTGAAGTATTACCAATATCGCCCCGTTTTGCATCGGCGATGACAAATATGTCGTTATGATTTTCCTTAATATAATTAACTGTCTTCTCAAGCGAACTCCAGCCCTTCGCACCGTTGCTTTCATAAAATGCAACATTGGGTTTGTAGGCAACAGCGTATTTATGTGTTGCATCAATTATCCGCTTATTGAATTCAAATACCGGATCATCGGTCGCCAGCAAAAAAGCAGGAACTTTCTCAAGTTCACTGTCGAGGCCGATACAGAGGTAAGAGCGCTTCGAAATAATGCTCTTGAACAGATTATCATGGTTCATATTAACCCTAATTATATTGTGCTTTCTTTAAGTCGTTCTGAATTTTCTGCCATCTGAAGCTTATCCAGTACCTCCTGGATGCCCCCGTCGAGGATTGCTGGCAGATTATAAATTGTCAGGTTTATCCTGTGGTCAGTCATTCTTCCCTGCGGATAGTTATAGGTCCTGATTTTTGCAGATCTGTCACCGGTGGAGACCATTGTCTTCCTCCTGTGCGATACCTCATCGAGATATTTTTGGTATTCGAGGTTATAAAGCCTGGTCCTGAGCTCCTTAAGGGCCTTGTCGTAGTTTTTCAGCTGCGATTTTTCATCCTGGCAGGTGACCACTATCCCTGATGGTATATGTGTAAGACGAATAGCCGAGTATGTTGTATTAACCGACTGGCCGCCAGGCCCGGAACTGCAATATGTATCTTTTCGTATATCCTCCATTCTCATATCGATATCGAACTCTCCGGCTTCAGGCAGAACCACAACTGAAGCTGCAGAGGTGTGAATACGACCCTGTGTTTCAGTCTGGGGAACCCTCTGAACCCGGTGAACACCCGATTCATATTTCATAATCCCGTAGACACCTGTTCCTGTGATACTCATTACTATTTCCTTGAAACCGCCTGCAGTACCTTCGGATACATTTGTCACCTCAACTCTCCATCCTTTAGTTTCGAAGAACTTATTGTACATCCTGAAAAGGTCACCGGCAAAGATACTGGCCTCATCGCCTCCGGTGCCAGCTCTGATCTCCATTACGGCATTCTTCTCATCCTCCGGATCGGCAGGTACAAGGAGCATTTTTATCTCCTCTTCCATAGAGGGAATGCTTTCAGTGAGCTCATCCAGTTCGGCCTTAGCCATATCACGCATCTCCTCATCCTTCTCCGTGGCAAGAAGCTCCCTTGAACTTGCTATGTTGCTGAGAACAAGCTTATATCTTTCGTACGATTCAACAATAGGTTGAAGATCTTTGTATTCCTTGTTGAGTTTGACATACCTCTTCATATCTGAGAGGATCTCGGGCTGGGTTAAAAGATCCCCAACTTCAATAAAGCGCAACTTTACGCCATCAAGCCTCTCAAGTATCATGTTGTTTGCCATTGCACACTAAATTTTCAGGCTGCAAAGATAAAAAGAAAAGCGATAAAAATTAATATTCGAAAGTTCCGAACTCTGAGTTTATTGTCAGTCTCCTTGTGGGAGAGGGCTTGCAATGGCCTATTATTTTAGCTTCGAGGTTAAAAGAAGCGGCTATTTCAATTATTGCAGCACTGTTTTTTTCATCGGTATAGATCTCAAGTCTGTGCCCCATATTGAAAACCCTGTACATCTCTTCCCATCGGGTACCGGATTGTTCATGAATGAGCCTGAACAGAGGAGGAAGCGGGAACAGGTTATCCTTAACAACATGCAAACTATCAATGAAATGCAATATTTTTGTCTGTCCTCCACCCGAGCAGTGAACCATACCGTGTATCTCAGGCTTCATGACTTCCAGTATCTTCCTGACAACTGGGGCATAGGTACGGGTAGGTGAAAGCACCATTTTCCCGGCATCGAGTCCTGTCTCTTCAATAAAATCAGTTAGTTTCAGATTCCCGGAATAGATCAGATCTTTCGGTACGTCAGGGTCAAAGCTTTCAGGGTACCTGGTTGCAAGATAGTTGCCGAACAGATCATGACGGGCCGAAGTTAGACCGTTGCTTCCCATCCCGCTGTTATATTCCCGCTCGTAGGATGTCATTCCCGACGATGAGAGCCCCACAATTACATCTCCTGCCTTTATATTATGGTTCGAGATTACATCTGACCTTTTCATTCGGGCTATAACGGTAGAATCAACAACTATCGTTCTGACAAGGTCTCCCATATCGGCTGTCTCTCCGCCTGTCGACCAGATACCTACCCCAAGTTCCCGAAGGTCGCTCAGGACCTCTTCGGTTCCGTTGATGACAGCTGACAGCACTTCAGCAGGAATATGATTTTTATTTCGTCCGATTGTTGAAGAAAGCAATATATTTTCATATGCGCCAACACAAAGGAGGTCATCGAGATTCATAACAATGGCATCCTGTGCAATGCCTTTCCATACTGAAAGATCACCAGTCTCTTTCCAGTACAAATAGGCAAGTGAGGATTTTGTACCAGCCCCGTCAGCGTGCATTATGTTGCAATATTGATCATCGCCTCCAAGCATGTCGGGGACGATCTTGCAGAATGCCCGTGGGAACAAACCTTTATTGATGTTTTTTATTGCAGCATGCACGTCCTCTTTTTCAGAGGATACGCCTCTCTTACTGTACTTTGATTCGATTGACATAAGGGTCATTATTGCCGCAAAGATAGTAAAAAAGAATTTCAGGGAAATTGTGAATAGAGAAGGCGCGATGGAAATAGTTTTTGTCCACTGAAGTGGCTAAGAAATCCATTTTTAAAAAGTCAATCCCTGCTTTACTATTTATTACAGACCCATTCGATTGATTGTATCAGGAGTTTTCTGAAATTTGGGTTCTCGAAAGTGGGAACGTCATGGCCGCTCTGAAGGGTGACAACCCTTGCTTTTCCATAGGTTTTACTCCAACCTATGATTGGCGTGCTGGATGGCTCGTCAGTCATAAGCAGAGGTGTAACGCCATCTTCGACATAAAATCCTTTATAAGTTTCATCAAAGATCTCAAAATCAGGGATATTTTTTGTTACAGGATTTTTACGATCAGCTATTCTTACCATAAAATGGATATCATGAATATATGATGATTCAGGATAATCCTTTCCGTTTATTGAAGCAGTCTTATGAAAGTACTTTCCCCCGATGATATTTGTATATTCAGGCCAGTCGTCGAAGGCACAGATACTGTGATGCAATACCACCAGCGGCTTCCCCTGCCGGATACAGGAGGCAAGAACATCTTCCTGTTCCTTGCTGATTTCCTGCCACATATGATAGAACACCAGAACATCATATTTATTTTGGTTCTCAGGTAGAAACATATCAAAGGCTGCAGGAAATTCGACAATCTGATACTGAATATTACTGCCGAGGG
The DNA here is from genome assembly GCA_903865465.1 of uncultured Bacteroidota bacterium. Classification (GTDB taxonomy): domain Bacteria; phylum Bacteroidota; class Bacteroidia; order Bacteroidales; family VadinHA17; genus LD21. The sequence goes on along the minus strand of CAIPJU010000855.1, from coordinate 2,693 downwards.
AGGCAAGCATCTGTTCAAATGGTCCAAACTTAAAATCATGCCCTCCGGTAATAACAAGTATACGTATCGGACCAACCGGTGTGGCGGCAGGTGAGTTATATGAAAATGAAATAATTACCAATAATATTAATAACAGTACCTTTTTCATGGCTGTTAAGATGCCAGATCAGAAATTCCAAAATAATAAATGAGACCTTATTCAGTAATAAACTGTGAACTATTTCTTTGGTGCGACAAAATCTGTCCTGAGCACCTTGAATTCAGTTCTGCGGTTTATCTGGTGAGCAATTTCCCTCTGTTCATCATTTGCCAATGAATTAATATACTGTTCAGAAAGAGTTGTTCCCATTTTCAGGAATGGATTCTGCGCAGCCATTGGAGCATCGACAACTTTAGGGACAGACTCTCCATAACCTTTTGCAAGAAGCCTTTCGGGGTCGATACCTTTACTAATAAGATAATCGACAACCACCTGAGCCCTTTTCTGCGAGAGTGTCTGGTTATACTCTTCTGTATCGCGGGAGTCAGTATGCGACATAAGCTCTATTGTAACATTATCATTATCAAGCAATGTTTCAACGAGTTTATCAAGCGAGACCATCGATTCAGGTCTCAGGTCCCATTTGCCGAAATCGTAAAGGATATTTGGGAGTTCTATAGGCCTGTCAATAGGAGTCATTAATATTGAAACCATAAAGTCGCGGCTCTTATCCTGTCCCTTGGTGGTCTGTTTATCCTTGCCATTCAGGTATCCCTTTTTCGATGAAAGGAAAATATAGTCAACGGCAGGTTTTAGGGCAAATTTGAAATCACCTCCTGTGCCGGTTTCGGCCTGGAGATTGTTTCCATCGCTGGCGATAAGCCTAACAAGTGAACCCTGAATCGGGGCTCCAGTTTTTTCATCCTTGACAAGTCCGGTTACATTGAATCTGAGAGGGGGCAATTCAAAAGAGAAGAGATCATCGTTTTCTTTTCCTTTTCGGGTTGAACTAAAAATACCGCGTTCATTACCATTTTCGAATGCGATACCAAAATCATCGGCGAAGCTATTGATCGGAGGCTTCATATTCTGAACGAGCCAGCTCCCATCGGGCTGAAGTTTTGCCTTGAAAATATCAAGTCCTCCCATACCAATAAGTCCATCAGATGAGAAATATAATGTCCCATCCTCTCTCACATAGGGGAATAATTCATCGCCAGGAGTATTGATATCGGGGCCGAGGTTAACAGGTTTTGACCAGCTGCCAGATTCGTTTGTGACTTTCCAGATATCTTTCTTGCCAAATCCGCCCGGGATGTCAGATACAAAATAAAGAGTTCTTCCATCAGGAGAGATTGCAGGATGTGCGGCAACCATAGAATCGGGAAGGATCTGAAGGCTTTTCGGATCACTCCATTTGTCGCCTGTTTTTTTTGAAAACATAATAGTGCAACCTTTCCTTTCACGTTTTCCCGACTCGCACCTGGTAAAATAAAGTTCTTTATAATTGGATGAAAATGATGGTGTCCCGTCTTCAAAAACGGTATTAAGTCCTTCTACAGGAACAGGAATGCTCCATTTTGATTTCTTATCAAGCCGGCTTTCGAATATATCGGTGTAGTTTTGACCTGTGGCCCCATGGGTTTTCTTTCCCTGTGCGTCATCGCGCGAGGAGGTGAAATAGAGAAGGCCAAAATCATCTCTTCCGAAAGCAGGACTAAAGTCGTCTGCCTTCGAATTCAGATCTTTCATCTCATCAACCTTATAAGATTCCGGAGCTTTGAGCCACTCAAGCGCAAGCTCGCAGGAGCGTATCTCCTGGTCGGCCCGCGAGTCGGAGGGTGCAATCTGTTTATACTTTCTGAATTCATCAATGGCCATCTGGTATTTCCCGTTTTTCTTAATCGTCTCGGCAAGCCAGTATTGTGCTTCAGGCTTCGAGAAAGCTGATTTTACCGCCATCTTATACCATGTTTCTGCATCTTTTGGGTCATTCACCAGGCGGTAGCACTCTGCTATCATGAATACAAGTTCAGTTTTTGTATTCTTGTCCGACTTCCTGGCCTTTGAGTATGCATCTTTGAACAGATCTATCGCATCGTAGTATTCTCCGGCAGTAAATGAAGAGTATGCTCTTTCCATCTTCCTCTTCTGTGCTTCAGATACCTGGACAGTGAATAACGATATTAATATAATAAACAAGAAATAACGTCTCATATTGTTGCCTTCGATTTGACCATAAAAGTAATCAATTTAAGGAATTCATCTAATATTTAACGTTTAACGATGCTAATTATTATAAAACAAGAAAGGACCCCGTAAAGAGATCCTTTCATCTAAGCATGATAAAAAACAGCAAGTCCTTATCGTGTAAAAAGTAATTCCCTGTATTTAGGAAGTGGCCACATTTCGTTGTCGACAATAAGCTCGAGCTTGTCGATGTGGTTTCGGATCTCATCGAGATATGGTTTAACCTCTTTTTCATAGGCAATTGCCATATCGTAAGTGCCTTCAATTTTATTAGCTTTCTTCCTGGCTTCAACCATCTCGTTTACCAGTTTTTTAATTGTGGTAATATGGTCAGAAACAGTAACAATAACTTCCTTTCTTGGTCCGGCAAGCCTTTCAAATTCCGTTTCGCTGAAGATATCCTTAAGCCCTTTAACATTCTCGATGAGAGTAGTCATGTAATTGATGGCAGTAGGTACAATAT
>CAIPJU010000854.1 GCA_903865465.1 uncultured Bacteroidota bacterium | reverse complement strand
CTGCGTTTGGAATGCCAGTTTCATCTGAATAAGCTAATCAACTACAAATCCTTCTATATCACATATCTTTTCCAGGATGAACACATAAAACCGCGAAAATGGTTCTTCGTGATGCGCCTGCTTTCATTTACCAGTGTCCTGTCGATATTAATGAGCCCCTACGCTCCCCAGCTCCTCTTCGTCCTCCTTGGGGTCTTCATAATAAATACAGGAATACATTACTGGAATAAGAGAAACCTTTATGAATATCTTGGACCGATACCTCAGCTTCTTAAACTAAATGATGTTGCCAGGGAGCTGATAAAACACGATCTGTTCAGAAATATCGGTAAAGATGTTCCGGCATCGATCAGAATAATCGACAAGGTCCGAAACAGGATGTCATTCTTCCGGCTCGAGGCCAGGATGGAAGGCGATGCAGAAATAGCATTCTGGTTTATGCTTGAAATTTTCAAGACGATGTTTTTACTGGAACCTCTTCTCCTGTTCGGCGTACTAAAGCAACTTGACATCAAAAGAAAAGAAATCGAAACTGTTTTCTGCTTCGTAGGTTATATCGATTCCTTGATTTCCATTCTCTCTCTCAGGCAAAGCGTCAGCAAATATTGCAGACCTGAGATAAACACATCCGGCAAATCAATTACAGGAGTGGATATCTACCATCCATTAATCCGTGAATGCGTCCCGAATTCACTTACAACGGAGAGTAAATCGATCCTGCTTACGGGTTCAAATATGTCAGGAAAGACAACCTTCATAAGGTCTGTCGGTATCAACGCCATCTCAGCAATGACCTTAAACACATGTTTTGCAACACAATTCCGGCTTCCTGTATTAAAGCTCTATTCCGCTATACGAATCAGCGATGATCTTATGAATGACAAAAGCTACTATTTTGAGGAGGTGCTGACAATTAAGAAGATGGTTGAACGAAGCCAGTCTGCTGATGCTAATCTTTTTTTGCTTGATGAGATTTTTAAAGGGACAAACACTATTGAAAGAATTTCTGCAGGAAAAGCAGTACTCTCAGTACTGGCAAAAAACGGTAATATTGTTTTTGTTTCAACCCATGATATTGAATTAACCGAATTGTTACATGAGGAGTACGATCTTTATCATTTCGCTGAACAGGTCAGTGACATGACAGTAGATTTTGATTACAGGCTGAAACATGGAAGATTATTAAAAAGGAATGCTATCAGAATCCTGGAGATCAATGGCTATCCGGAATCGATTATCAAAGAAGCTCTTGAGATTTCTGATTCACTCGATAATAATTCTGTGTCAAAATAATCCTGAAAAGCCAATTAAAACTACTCAGACGCTATGGGAACACTCAATAAAAATATAGCCATATTGCTTTTCTTCATCCAGGGTTTCATGTCTCAACCGCTCCTTTTCTCGCAGAATGCTGTAAATGATGATGTTAGCGATACAGTCCGGTGCCGGGATAAGAGTGGACAGAGTTATGCCCTTTACCGGCCTGCAGATTATGATAATAAAAAGAGCTGGCCGGTCATTCTGATCTTTGATCCTTCAGCAAGAGGTAGAACAGGTGTAATTGCCTTCATCGAAGCAGGGAGAAAATATAGTTTCATTCTTGCCTGTTCCAACAATTCGCGAAACGGGCCTATTTCCGAAAACTTCACAGCCGCATCGGCAATGCTTAAGGATGTGGAAGCACGATTCAATATTGATCAGAGACGGATCTATACGGCAGGTTTTTCAGGAGGATCACGATTTGCAATGGCCTTTGCAGTGAAGGAAAAGAGGATCTCCGGCGTAATCGGATGCGGGGCAGGACTGCCCAATGATCAGAATTATCTCCCTTCTAAAAATACCGGTTTCTTATACTTTGGCCTTGCAGGAACGCTGGATATGAATTATCTCGAGATGCATGAACTTCCTGAATTTTTCATTAAGCAGACCAGTGTGATATCATATTTCAGGTACTTCCATGGAG
>CAIPJU010000853.1 GCA_903865465.1 uncultured Bacteroidota bacterium | reverse complement strand
GGTTAAGAATATTCTTTGTCAACAAATATAGTTAAAATTGGATATGAGATAAAAAGCAAAAGAGGAATTATATTTTGCATTCATCACAAAATATTGTATTTTTGTCACGGGTAAGTCTTATACGATCAGCTCCTGCTGAACTCCCCCAGGATTGGAAGATAGCAAGGGTAGGCAGTTGTAGCGGTGCGATATAAGTAGCTTACCCTTTTTCTTTTGAAAAATTATGATCCTCCCTGCCGAAATCTATGCGGCTAATTCTTAATAAATCCTGTTCTGTAACCTTAAGTACTTTATACGCATTTGGCACTTTTCCCTATCTTTGCCGCATGTTAATCAGACTTTATAACGAGAATCCGAGCCAGAAACATATCAGGCAGATTGCTGATATTCTTGAAAGCGGAGGTATTATTATATATCCTACGGATACCATCTATGCAATGGGTTGTGATATTAACGCTACAAAGTCGATAGAAAAAATTGCCAGGTTTAAAGGTCTTAATCCTAAAAATCCGGATCTCTCACTTATATTTCGCGATATGAGTCAGCTTTCGGAATATACCATTATCAGGGACAATACAGTCTTCAAGCTGCTTAAAAGAAATCTCCCCGGGCCTTTTACCTTTATTGTTCAGGCGAATAATCAGATTCCAAAGCTTTTTAAAAATAAGAAGAAGACTGTGGGGATCAGGATTCCTGATAACAGGATAATCATGGAGCTTGTCCAGGAACTGGGTCGGCCTATTGTTACAACCTCAATTCACGATCAGGACGAAGTACTGGAATATACTACCGATCCGGAACTCATTCATGAAAAGTTCCGCGATTTTGCAGACCTTGTTATCGATGGTGGTTATGGGAAAAATGAGGCTTCAACGGTTGTTGATTGTACAGGTGACGAACCTGTGATTATCCGACAGGGCCTCGGTATTCTCGAATTGTAAATGATTAATTCCTGTAGAATTTTCGGGTAAAAATAATCATTACGGTTACCAGTTCCAGCCGTCCGAGAAGCATCAATGCGGACAGAAACCATTTCCCGGCCTCAGGTACTGATGAATAATTGTGAAATGGGCCAAATTGACCAATTCCGGGACCGATATTTCCAAGCATTGAAGCCGAAGTGCTAAAGGCAGTTGTAATATCATAACCCATGATTGAGATTACAAAAACTCCAAAGCACATCACAATGAAATATATTGCTATAAAGACAAGCATATTATAAATAGTATTCTGAGGCACTACATGACCATTGAGCCTGACAGGCATATAACCATTAGGGTGAATAAGCCTCTTGATCTCCTGCCTGCTGTTTTTAGATATTAGCAATAACCTGACAATCTTTATTCCACCACCCGTTGAGCCTGCACTACCTCCTGTAAGCATCAGGATGAAGAAGAAGAAAAAGATGGCATTACCCCAAAGGTTATAATCCTGGGTATAGTAACCTGTAGTTGAAACAAGAGAAATAACATGGAATGCTCCTTCAAGCAGGGCTTTTCCAGCAGTGAAACCTGGTTTGTAGAATAGAATTCCTGATGTAGCCAGAATAAAGATCAGACACACCATGAGATAGAAAACAAACTCATTGTTTCCTTTAATCTTGCTGAAATTTCCCTTTAGACCGAAGTAAACAATTG